>NZ_JADDKI010000220.1:0-9264 GCF_015356725.1 Dietzia sp. SYD-A1 | reverse complement strand
CCCCCACGTCCGCGTCGAGCCGTCGTTCGGCGACGGCGGACGGTGTGGAGTCAGCGCGGAACCCCCCGGGGGTCAACTCCTCCTCGACTCCGGCGGCGGCCAGGGCCCCGAGGACGGCCAGGATCAACGCCGCGGCGAGCGGCCACCCCCTGGCCAGGACTGCCCGCCCGCGCCGGACGCGCCGCGTCATCCGCAACTCGGCTCTGTGACTCATGGGGCTCCTCACTCAGGCGTGCCCCTCATTCGTTCCTGATCCCGGGGCGGATGGGAGGAGGGTCTCGCCCGGGGATGTGGGCCGGTGGTGAGGATTCGCTCGCCTGACCCATCCGGTCCGGACAGGGGGCCGAACCACCCGGACATCCCACAGGAAGGACTTCCCGTGAACCATCCGCTCATCAACCGCCTCGCGACAGACGAACGGGTCCAACTGTTCTCGACTCTTCAGGACACCGGGCAGAGCCCCTACTACCGCACCATGCACTCCGGCACCGGCGCGACGAGCAACGTCCAGGGCGTCGACCGGATCATGCTCGGTTCCAACAACTATCTCGGCCTGGCCAGCCACCCCGAGGTCATCGAGGCCACCACCGAGGCGGTCCGCAGGTTCGGATCCGCGAGCACCGGCAGCCGACTGCTCAACGGGACGATGTCGCTGCACGAGGAACTGGAAGCGGAGATCGCGGACTGGTTCGGCACCGAGGACGCGCTGTGCTTCTCGACCGGGTACCAGACGAACCTCGGCACCCTGGGTGCCCTCGTCGGTGAGCGGGACGCGGTGGTCATCGACGAGTTCGCCCACGCCTCACTCCGCGACGGCCTGCGGATGGCGCGGACCACCGTCCACCCGTTCCACCACAATGATCTGGGCGCACTCGAAGAGGCCCTCATCGCGGCCCGCGGGTCCTCCCCGGAGCAGATCCTCGTCGTCGTCGACTCCCTCTACTCGATGGAGGGAAGCCTCGCCCCCCTGCCCGAGGTCGCGGAGCTGGCCCGTTCCTTCGGCGCCGCACTCATGGTCGACGAGGCGCACGCCATGGGACTGTTCGGCCCGACGCGGCGGGGCTGGGTCGAACAGACCGGGACGGCGGACGCCGTGGACGTGACCATGGCGTCGTTCTCCAAGTGTTCCGCCTCCTGCGGTGGGTTCATCACCGGTAGCTCCGAGCTCGTCACCGGACTCAGGGTCACGGCGCGGCCCATGATCTTCAGCACGTCCTCGGTCCCCGCCGCGACCGCATCCTCGCTGGCCTCGGTCCGGGTCATGCGGACCGAGGAGGGGGCCCGGCGGACCGAGGCGGTGCGCCGCAACTCGATCCTGCTGCGCGCAGAACTGGGCGGCAAGGGCCTGGAGTGCGGCTCCGGCCTCACCGGCGACGAGTGGTCGCCCATCGTGCCCGTCCCCGTCGGCGACGACCTCCGCGCGGTCCACGTGTGGAACCTGCTGCTCGAGCGGGGCGTGTACACCGGTGTCGCGGTCCATCCGGCGGTCCCGGCGACCGGGGCGATCCTCCGACTGTGCGTGACGGCGGACCACACGGAGGAACAGCTGGTCGAGGCCGCCGCGGCGATCGCCGACATCCTCGCCGCCACCCGGGAACTGTCCGCACTATGAGGGTGGTGCTGACCGGGGCCTCCGGAGACTTCGGCACGGCACTGCTGCGCGGGCTGATACTGCGGGACGAGGTCGACCGCGTGGTCGCGCTCGCCCGGTCGCCGTTGCGGGTCCGACACCCGAAGATCGACCGGCGGGCCGTCGACATCACCTCAGGCGACCTCGACGAGGTGGTCGCGGGCGCCGACGCTGTGATCCACTGCGCCTTCATGGTCGAGGAACCGCGCGACAAGGAGTCGGCGCGGATCGTCAACGTCGACGGGTCGCGACGGGTCCTGTATGCGGCCGAGTCCGCCGGTGCCCGGGTGTGCGTGATGACCTCGAGCATCAACGCCTACGGCCCCCGCGGGGGCGCCGAGGTGATCGATGAGACGGCGCCGATCGGCGCCGATGAGGACCACTACTACTTCCACCACAAGGCGCTCGTGGAGGAGGACGTCCGCCGGTGGCGACGGGGATCCGATGGCCGCATGGCGGTGGCGGTCCTGCGCCCGACGTACGTGGTGGGTCCCGACATGTCCAACTCCGGGCTGGACACCATGCGCTCTCGCGTCGTCCTGCACCCGAGCCCAGGGCGGTCCCACTTCCAGTTCCTGCACCAGGACGACCTCGTCGACGCCTACCTGCGGGTGATCCTCGCCGGCGTCGACGGGGAGTTCAACCTGGGTCCCGAGGGGGCCCTGACCGTCTCCCAACTGTGCCGGATGAACCGGTCCGTGTGCATCCCCGTGCCACTCGGTGCCGCCCGTCGCATGGCCGACCTCGGGTACCGGATGCGGTTGCTGCCCTTCTCCTCACACTGGGTGACCTGCGGAGAGCCGGTGACCACGTCACGACGACTCCGGGACGCCACCGGGTGGACTCCCCGATACGACTGCGCCGAGGCCGCCCGCCTGATGCTCACCGGGTGATCCGGACCCGAGCCCGTACCCACCCGACCGTGTACCGAAAGGACCCCCATGCTCCTCACCTCCGAGAACCAGACCCTCGACTCCTACGCCCCCGGATTGCGCGATCGCCTGTACGAGCACGGCCTGCTCACCAACGAGGGTGCCCGGAGCACCGCCGTGGCGGACTGGTCCGCCACCGGTGGGACCGGTCTGATCGTCCCCGCCGCGCTGGGCGGAGCGGGCGCGAGCGCGGTCGACGCGGTGCGGTTCCAGACCGCCATCGGCGCGGTCGCCCCCTCCCTCGCGGCCGCGACCACGATGCACCACCTGTCGTGCGCGACCCTCTTCGAGGCCGCCGAGGACGCCTCGCAGGACGAGCGCGACCTCATCAAGGCGCTGGTCGAGGGCGGCACCGTGATGGCCTCCGGTTTCTCCGAGGGGACCCCCGGGGGATCTGTGTTCCGTCCGACCATGGCCGCCCGCCGGGACGGTGACGACTACCTCCTCTCCGGCCGCAAGGCCCCCTGCAGTCTCTCGAGGTCCATGAGCCTCCTGGTGGCGAGCGCGCTGGTGGACGAGTCCGAGCGGGCCGTCGTCCTGGTCTTCGACGGGGCCGAGGGGCTTCATCGGGAGGAGTTCTGGAGAAGTCCCGTCCTCGCGGCAGCCGAGAGCGACGCACTGATCCTCGATGACGTCCGGGTCGGTGCCGACATGGTGTTCCTCACCTCCGAGAACGACCCCGACGATGTCCACGAGATGACCGGTTATCTGTGGTTCGGACTGCTCATCAGTTCCTGCTACCTCGGGGTCGCCACGCGGATGGTCGAGCGACTCACCGACCGCGACCGTCTCGATCCGAAGCTGTTCTCCTCGGCGCTCGCCGAGGTCGAGACCATGCGGACCGCTCTGCACGCCGTGGCCCGTGAGTTCGACGAGGGGGCCCGCGGCGGCGACATCTCGGCTCGCCTCGCGCTGGTCCGGTGGTCGATGCGCGACGCTCTCGTGAGGGTGCAGTCGATGGTCCGCGAGGCCGTGGGCGGGTTCGCCTACATGCAGGACCCTGAACTCGCCTACGCCTTCGAGGCCGTTCAGGTGTTCGGATATCACCCGCCGTCGCGGCGGGACACCGCGGACAGATTGGTGCAGTGGGCCCGCGGGGAGGACTTCCGCTACGTCTGACGATCCTGTCTCGGTGGGGCGAGGAACTGCTGGTCACCGGAAGTCCCGGCTGCGGCCGATCGCCATGCCCAGGTGGAGGCGTTCGATCTTGTCCGCCACCACGCTCACCGCGCCCGAGCGGTTCTCCACGGTACCGCGGACGATGAGCGCCGGGGCCGAGGAGACGATCGGGCGGTAGCGTGCCCACAGCCCCACCGAGCACACGATGTTGGTCATGCCCGTCTCGTCCTCGAGGCTGAGGAAGGTCACCCCCTCGGCGGTGGCCGGCCGCTGCCGGTGGGTGACCGCGCCGGCGACCTCCACCCGGCTGCCGTCGGGGACGTGCGCGAGCCCGGCGGTGGTGCACACCCCCCGGGACTCCAGCCACGGCCGGGCGTGAACCGTCGGGTACTCCTCGGGACTGATCCCGGTGGCGGTCAGATCTGCGGAGGTGAGTTCGAGGAGGCTCATCCCCGGCAGTGCCGGGGCGTCGACCTGGCTCAGCCCGGGCAGCATCCCGGGCCGTTGCCGGGCGGCGGTGGCGGCCGACCACAGGGCCGCCCGCCGCCCCCCGACGCCGAGCGCGTCGAGTGCTCCCGCGGTGGCCAGTGCCTCCATCTGCCGGACGGTCAGTCCGGTGCGGCCGGCGAGGTCGGCAGCCGAGGCATACGGCCCGTGGGTGTCGCGCTCGTCGGCGATCGCCGCGGCGAGGTCGGTGCCGATCGCCCGGACGGACTCCAGGCCGAGGCGCACCTCGGTCCCCTCGTTCTCGCAGGTGGCTCCGCCGATCGAGCGGTTGACGCAGGGCCGGTGCACGGTGACGCCGTGCCTGCGGGCGTCGGCCACGAGGGACTGCGGCGAGTAGAACCCCATCGGTTGACTACGCAGCAGCGCCGCGCAGAAGACTGCCGGGTGGTGGCACTTGAACCACGCCGAGTAGTAGACGATCGCCGCGAAGGACTGGGAGTGGCTCTCCGGGAAGCCGTAGTTGGCGAACGCGCACATCTTCTCCCAGATCCGCTCCCCCACCTCGGGCCCGGTGACCGGGGTCCCGGGTGGGCTGGTGCCGATGCCGTGGAGATCACGCATTCCCGCGAAGAACCTCTCCCGCAACCGTGCCATCCGCTCGGGTGAACGTTTGGCCCCCATCGCCCGGCGGAGCTGGTCCGCCTCCGCCGCGGTGAACCCGGCTATCTCGGTGGCGATCTGCATGAGTTGCTCCTGGAACAAGGGGATCCCCAGCGTCCTACCCAGGGCGGCCTCGAGTGCGGGGTGGTCGAACACCACCTTCTCCTTGCCGTTGCGTCTACGGATGTAGGGGTGCACGGAGCCGCCCTGGATGGGGCCGGGGCGGATGAGCGCCACCTCCACCACGAGGTCGTAGAACGTCCGCGGCCGGAGTCTGGGCAGGGTCGCCATCTGCGCCCGCGACTCCACCTGGAACACCCCCACGGAATCGCCGCGGCACAGCATCTCGTAGACCTCGGGATCGGAGAGGTCCAGCCGGGCCAGGTCCACCTCGAGGTCCTTGTGCTCGGCCGCGAGGTCGATGGCGTGGTGGAGCGCCGTGAGCATCCCCAGCCCCAGCATGTCGAACTTGACCAGGCCGACCGCGGCGCAGTCGTCCTTGTCCCACTGCAGGACGGTCCGTCCGGGCATGCGCGCCCATTCGACGGGCACCACATCGGCCACAGGCCGGTCGCAGATCACCATGCCGCCGGAGTGGATGCCGAGATGCCGGGGGAGCCCGACGAGTCTGCGGGCCAGCGCCAGCACGTCGGCGGGCACCGTGTGCTCGGTGGCCTCCCGCTCGTGGTTCTTCAGACCCGACCACCGGTCGACGCTCTTGGACCACGCGTCCTGCTGGCCGACGGAGTACCCGAGCGCCCGGGCCACGTCCCGCACGGCCGACCGCCCCCGGTAGGTGATGACGTTGGCCACCTGCGCGGCGTGATCCCGCCCGTAGCGGGAGTAGACGTACTGGATGGCCTCCTCCCGGCGGCCGGACTCGATGTCCACGTCGATGTCCGGTGGACCGTCCCGCTCCGGGGACAGGAAGCGCTCGAAGAGCAGGTGCGCCCCCACCGGGTCCACGTTGGTGATGCCGAGGGAGTAGCAGACGGCCGAGTTGGCGGCCGATCCCCTGCCCTGACAGAGGATGCCCTCCCTGCGACAGAACTCGACGATGTCGTGGACCACGAGGAAGTAGCCGGGGAACCCCAGCTCGGCGATCACCCCCAGCTCGCGGTGGATCTGCGCGTAGGCCTCCGGAGCCGCGCCGGGGGCCCCGTAGCGCCGGGCGGCCCCCGCGTAGGTGAGCTCGGCGAGCCGGCTGTCCTCCGTGTGCCCCTCGGGAACGTCGAACGGAGGCAGTTCGGGGGCGATGAGCCGGAGGTCGAATGCACACTCGCGACCCAGGTCCGCCGCCCCGGAGACGGCGCCCGGCCAGCGGTCGAACAACTCGGCCATCTCCTCCCCCGAGCGCAGGTACGCCCCTCCGGCCGGGGGCAGGTGCGCGGCATGGGTCTCCAGGGCGTCGCGGGCTCCGAGCGCCGCCATGACAGAGGCCAGACGGGCGTCCTCCGGGCCCGCACAGTGCGCGGCGGTGGTGGCCACGACGGGCAGGCCCGCCGCGGCCGCGAGCGTGGCCAGCGCATCACATCGCTCGGTGTCCTCGGGAACGCCGTGACAGGTCAGCTCCACGACCACCCGGTCCCGTCCGAACAGGTCGACGAGCTCGCCCAGCGCTGCACCCGCAGCCGCGGTGTCGACGCCGGGCACACCCGCGCCGCCGCGTTCGAGGGCTCGCCGCACCCGCCCTCTGCGACACCCGGTGAGCACGTACCAGTGACCACCGGCGGCCTCGGCGAGCTCCCCGATCTCGTACCGCGGTTCACCCTTCGCACCTCCCCTGAGGTGGGCGTGGGCGATCGCACGCGAGAGTCTGCGATAGCCCTCCCCTCCGCGGGCCAACACGAGCAGGTGTTCACCCCCGGGCAGCGAGAGCTCGGCACCGAAGACGGTCGCCAGACCCAGCTCGGACGCCGCCTCGGCGAATCGGACGACCCCGTACAAGCCGTCGTGATCGGTGATCGCCAGCGCGGTCAGCCCCAGTTCCGCCGCCGCCTCCGCCATCGCCTCGGGTGAGGAGGCGCCGTCCAGGAAGCTGAAGGCGGAATGGGCGTGGAGCTCGGCGTAGGGCACCCGTCCCGGCGTCCGGCGCCCGTGAGGCGGGGTGTACTCACCCCGTCGACGGGACCAGGCGGGGGCGTCGCTGCCGTCACCGGGGTGCGGGTTGTGAGGCCCACGCGGGTTCGGCCGGCCGGACAGAACCCGCTCCAGCTCGGTCCAGGTCCTGGGGCCGTGGTACCAGTTCACCGGGCCTCACCCACCGGGGCCCGGTGCATGGGCTCAGAGTTGGGTGAACGACTCCACGACCCACGCCGACGCCTCGCCGGGCGGTTTACGGCAGCTCTGGGACCGTGGAGGCAGTGGGCGGGTGCCCGCCTCGACGCGCCAGGCGCGTCCGTCTGTGTGGCGGACCACGGCCACGCGCGGGGAATCGGGGTCGATCGTGACGACGAGGTCGCCCGGCCCCGCCTCCACACCGGAGTTCCGCACGGCCACCTCCGCCACCTGACCGGCCGGTGGCCAGGTGCTACGGCCCCGCAGGTTCTCGGTGACGACCCGGCCGTCCAGTGCCGCCTCGACGATCCCGGCCGCGTGGGCCACCTCCGCGGGCCCATAGGTGTAACCGGTGCCGGGCAACAACAGGACCGGGGCGAAGCGGTGCCCCCCGGTGTGGGAACACTCCCACACCGCGGCATCGGGGTCGAGCGCTGCCAGGCGCCCGCCCAACAGTGACTCCAGGCCGGCCGCGACGGGGCGGCCCCGCACAGCGCAGCACTGGTCACGCTTGGCGTGGGTGCACACGAGTGGCACAGGTGCCGCGACCTCGCGGGTACCGGCCACGTGCCCGTCCGGAGACAGGTCCAGTCCGAGCAACTCCTCAGGCCCGTCGACGCGGCCGGCGCGGATGCTCTGCCGGTCGGGGCGGGTGTCGCAGAGGTAGAAGCGGTGCCGGTCGAGGCGCTGCCCCTCGCGGCCGGGCCGACGGATGAAGAGCATGCGCGACCCGCAGTCCGCGATGTGCTCCTTGAGACGTCGGGACAGGTCCTCGCCCAGGGCCTCACCGTCGAAGATGTCGCGCCCCCAGCGCCCGGGGACCTCCAGCAGCACCCACGACTCCTCGTGGGCGGCGGTGCCTGCCGGGGGCTCGTCGGCGGACTGCAGGGAACACCAACCCGGGTGTGTGGCGGAATCGGTATCTGACACGACCCCATGGTGCCCCATCCCGCGGGGAGGCGTAACTGTAGCCACCTTGTGGGACAAAAGTGACCAGAGGGATCTAGGGTGGACGTATGCGTATCCATCACCGCCGCTTCGCCGCGGCCGCCGCCCTCACCGCCGTCGCGTCCCTGGGGCTGGCGGGATGTGGAGCCGACACCTCGACCGAATCCCCCACCACCAGCCAGACCACCACGGCGGGATCCTCCCCGGCCGCGCTGGCCCGGGCCCTTGCTCCGGACGAGACCGAGACCTCCGATCCCTCTGCCAGGCCTGCGGACTCCGGACCGAAGAGCGAGGACCCCGGCGAGACCGCCGAGCGCGCCCAGCTCGTCGTGACCGATATCCGCGTGGGCGACTACCAGGGCAAGGATCGCGTGGTCTACGAACTCCAGGGCCAGGGCGTCCCGGGATACTCCGTGGACTACGTGGACGCACCCGCCCAGCAGGGCAGCGGCTCCCCCGTGGAGGTGCCCGGGGACTCGTTCCTCCAGGTGATGATCCGCGACCAGGTCCTTCCCACCATGACGTCGATGACGGAGGTCCCCGTGGGCACCGTCTCGAGCGACGAGGCGACCGGAGTGGCCGGGGTGGCCTTCGCCGGCCAGTTCGAGGGCCGGGCACAATCCGTCATCGGTCTCGAGGGCACGGACCGGCCCTTCTCGGCCTTCCTCCTCCAGAACCCGACCCGACTGGTGGTCGACATAGAACGCTGAGCACACCCGACGAGCGACGAGGGTCACTGCCACGAAGAGTCGTGGACGGTTCATTCGTACACCCCCTCGACCGTCCAACTCCCCGGCTCGTCCCCCACCAGGCAGCACAGCAGCAACGCGGCCGCCCGCTCGGGGACGACCTGTATCCGGGCCTTCGGCCGACGGGGCGCACCACCGGGGCCGGGCTCCCACCAGGCCTCGTCGATCAGCCACGGTCGTGACCAGCCGGCCACCGCACATGGACGGCCCGTGATCTCGACCGCCTCGGGTCGCCCGGTGAGCAGGCCTCGTGGGCCGACCCCGACCGCAACCCCCGCAGCGGTGCGCAGGACGACCCCCCCGGCGAGGGAAACCCGTGCCACGACCCCTGACGCGGGGTCACGGCCCTCGCGGATCTCCAACCTGTAGCCCGGCCCCGGCCACACCACCGACGGCGACGGCGCCGGCAGAGACCCCGGCCACGGCCCCTCCGCGACCGGGTCGGCCGGGGCGTCCCCGTACGGTAGGGACCGCACGCGATCATCCGGGCCCCGGCCGACCC
>NZ_JADDKI010000219.1:0-7044 GCF_015356725.1 Dietzia sp. SYD-A1 | reverse complement strand
CGGGTCTGCCGTGCAATCGCCACCGGTGGCCTCAGTGCGCCGAGGCCAGCTGCTCCGGCCGGGTCTCCAGGTAGTCCAGCGCGTGGTCGTCGTATGTGAAGAGCAGTGCCACGGCGTTGGCGACGAGCAGCAACCACGCCGACCACAGCGTCGGGTCGTACACCACGGCCATCAGGGAGACGCTCGCGGCGGTCGTCAGCAGGGCGCGACTCCGGCGCTCACCGGCACGCAGTCTCGGGGCCGTCGTGACCTGCACGACCATGGCGGCGAACAAGACGGTCGCGAGCGCCCACCCGGTCCAGCCGGGTCCGCTGGCGCCACTCAGGCCCACACCGGCCCCGCCAGCGGTCACCTCGTCGCCCCACAGACCCGCGACCAGCGACAACGCATCGGTCGCGCTGATCACGCCGGCGATGGTGATCGTGGTGAACAGGCCGCAGAACACCCAGATCCACGATGCGATCGAGACGGACAGCGGTCTGTTCACGAGAGAGCCCTTTCGGTGGGGTGTCGCGCCGGTGTGACGCGAGCCTGGTGAATTAGCTCCTATCCTCTGACGGAGCCGCCAGGTCCCGATAGAGTGCGGCACACCTGATTTTTGCTGCGCCGCAGCGGAGCTCGTGCCCCTGACACCCAGGTGGCCCCGATTTCCCGGGTGGATCCGGGTACGCATGATTCCCGGACGCGGACGTGGTGCCCGGCATCCCGCTGTGGCCGGACTGGAGGTGGGACTGGTGCCGGCGTGGAAGAACGATCGCTCGGTGCTGCGTGCGGACACCGTGGCCCGCGCGGTCGCGATGTGCGTCGACACCCGGCGCGGTGTGCTGGTGGTGGGGCCGCCGGGCGTGGGTGCCAGCCGCTGTGCCGTCGACATCGCCGCCGGGCTGCGCGCTGCCGGGGTCCGAGTGGCTGTGTGGGACGACCTCGACCGGGCCGACACGCCACGCGCGCTGCCCGACGGCGCGGTGGTGGTGGCCTCTGCTCGGGTGGGTGCGCCGCTACCGCCGTGGTGCCGCGACGAGGTGGCCTACCGCACCACCCGACTGACGCTACGGAATCTCACCCGCACCGGGTCGGAAGCGGCGGTCGCAGCGGCCGTGGGGGTCCCCTTGTCGGCGCGGCTGGTCGAGGCGTTGTGGACCTGCTCTCACGGCAATCTCACCGCCCTGCGCGCCACCTACGACGACCTCGCGACCCGCAAGCTGAACCTATTGATGCGTGGTCGCCTGACGCTGACGGTGGACCCGGCCACCGCGGTCATGGATGTGGCCGTGGACCCGCAGCGGTGGCTCGGAGGCAGCGCATCCGGTGCCGGTGGCGTGGACCCCCTGACCGACGCCCTGACGACGGTCGCTCTCGCTCGCCGCATCAGCGTCCCGGACCTCGAGAACCTGCATGGTTGCGAGGTGGTCAGCGAGTTGATGGCCCGTGCGCTCGTGGTGGAGGGTCAGCAGGACGGCGCCCGGGTGCTCGCCGTGCAGCCCCCTGTTCTGGCCGCCGCTCTCCGCGACGCCGCGGATCATCGCCGTCGGCGGGAGACCTACGACGCCGTCCTCGCGCTTCCGGGCATCGTCCAGCCGGACCCGAATGTCGTGCTGTGGGCTCTGACCAACCTGCCCGCCGGTACCGCTGCCGGCACCGGGCCGCCCGCCGCCCGCTCCGTGGTGTTGGGCGCCCCTGCAGTTCAGGGCGCCCGTGTGGACGCGTCCGCAGCCCTGGCCGCGGCCCGTGCCGCGTTCGAGGCCAACGACTACCGCACCGGCGTGGGGTTGTCCCAGGCGGCAAGGCGCGCGGGGCTGGTGATGACGCCGCTGCAGCAGGCCGAGTTCGACCTGGTCGCGGGCTCGTGCCTGCGGTGGGCCGACAGGGTGCACGAGGCGGCCGAGATGTTCGAGCGGTCACTGGAGTGTCTGCGGGCCTCGGCGGTCCACGGTGGCGACGACGACCCGGGTGGGCCCGACTTCACCAGAGTGCTGCTCGACAACGTGGCGGCCCGGGCGGATCTCGCGCACTACCGCGATCGGAGCCCGGAGAACGCGCTGATGCTGATCGAGTCGGCCCATGGATTCCTGGTGCCGGGCGACCCCGGGCACTCGGTTCTGGACGCGTTGACCGTGGTGCACCTCTGCTATGCGGGACGGTACCGCGAGGCGGCCCGGGCCTACACCGCACTCTGCGAGCCTCCGTCCGATGCAGATTTTCCACCGGATGCGCTGCGCCCCGCACCGCTGTCGGCCGAGTGGGAGAGAAGACTCGACGCACTCCATGCCATCGCGCTGGACGCCCTCGGGCAGTCCGACGCCGCGCTGGCCGTCCTGCGGCGGTTGGCCCGCCGGACGCGGACGATGGATTCCCACGCATGGGCGTCGGAGGAGTATCTCGCCTCGTTGTTGTACGTGGTCCTGCACGGGTTCGGAGTCACGGCCCTGCAGGCGGAGATCGCGCCCTTCATCGCGGTCGAGCAGGACGACTCCGTCCGCCTGGGCCCGGGCCTGCGCCGGGTCGCCGACGCCGAGATCGCGCTGGCCGCCGGGGACCTGTCGGCGGCGGTGGCCGCCGCGTCCGATGCGATCGACACCATCGAGGTGGACGGCCCCGAGGAGTACCTGTCGCGCGCCCTGTCCTTGTGCGCGCTGATCGCGGCCCTGTCCGGTCGAACCGCCACCGCGAAGGAGAAGCTGCGGCGCCTGCGTGGGATCCGCGAGTACACCAATTCTCCGCTCGGGCCGGAGATCCGCGGAGCCGAGGCCGGGGTGCTGTACTGCTTCGGTCACAGCGAGGAGGCCCGCGAGATCGTCCGCTCGCTCATCGACGAGGGGCAGTTGGGGTCCGCCACGCGGGCCGCCATGGCCGGGGTGCTGTCCGCCGATCGCGAGAGCTGCCAGCTGGTGTCCGAGCTGGAGGTCACCGGCGATCTTCCGGTGCTGGTGCGTGACATCGCCGCCGACTCCCTTGCCAAGAACCCCCGGCGACTTCTCGACGACGCCCACCGTGCCCGGGAATGCGGTCTGCACATGGTGTCCGTGGCGGTCGCCGACCGCGTGCGCCACCTCGCCACTCCGGGTTCGCAGCACCACATCCAGGCCGAGCGGATGATCGCCACCTCCGAGATCGGTGGATCGGCGAGCGGTCTGCCCGGTCCGGGAGGCGCTGCCACCAGAATCCCTCAGGGCGTGTCTCTGACCCGTCGCGAATCCCAGATCGCCACTCTCGTGGGTCAGGGGCTGACCAACGCCGAGATCGCGGCCGAGCTCCACCTGTCCAAGCGGACCGTGGAGGGACACCTCAACCGGATCTACACCAAGACCGGCACCCGGCTGCGAGGGTGAACGAGCCACGGCGAGGGGGTGGGGGCATGCGTCGGCCACCGGGCGGGCGTGGGCCGGCCGGCCCGGGACACGGCGTCCCGGCCACCTTCTGCGAGGCGCCCGCGGCTTATATCGTGGAGACCTATTTCGTCCTCCGGATGGTCATCGCCGCCGGCGCCCTGGTGCTCCCGGCTGTTCTCCTGCTGTGGGTGGCCCTTGACCCAGCGGTGGCGATGAGGGGCTCGCTCAGCGCCTTCTACTACTCGCCGGCGCGCAGTGTCTTCGTGGGGATCCTCGTGGCGATAGGCGTCGCGCTGGTGGCCTACCGCGGCTACACCCGGGGAGAGAACGCACTGCTCAACGCGGCCGGGGTCCTCTCGATCGTGGTGGCGCTGGTCCCGACGTCGGGCACCTCTCTGCCCGGGCCCACCGTCGCGGGGGCGGTCCACGCTGTGGCCGCGGTCGGGTTCTTCGCGCTGGCCGCGCTGTCGATCTTCTTCTACGGACAGGAGACCCTCTCATCGCTCAGCGATCGACACGTGCGGCGACGGTATCGCGTGACCTACCGGATCCTGGCCGTCCTGGTCGTGGCGTTCCCGGCTGCGGCGGTGGTCGTCGCGTGGGCGGTGGGGCCGTCGGTGGCCCTGTTCGCCGGTGAAGCTGCGGCGCTGTACGCATTCGCCGGGTTCTGGCTGGTCAAGACGTACGAGCTCGCCCGGTCTCAGGTGCACAGACGAATCGTGTGACGCCCACCTAGGCGATCGTGCGGCGGTAGGTGACCATGGCGAAGGTGTATGCGACGACGAGGATGCCGACGCACCAGGCGATCGCGATCCAGAGGTCGGTGCCGACCGGTTGCTGCGCGAACAGGTCGCGGATGGCATTGACGATGTAGGTCACCGGCTGGTGTTCGGCGAAGGCGCGCACCGGGCCGGGCATGGTGTCGGTGGGGACGAATGCCGAGCTGATGAACGGGAGGAAGATCAGCGGGTAGGAGAACGCACCCGCCCCGTCCGGCGTGGTGGCGGAGAGCCCGGCGATGACCGCGAGCCACGTCAACGCCAGGGTGAACAGGAGCAGGATGCCGGCGACACCGAACCACGCCAACGGCCCTGCCGGTGAGCGGAACCCCATGAGCAGGGCGACGCCCACGACGACCGCCAGCGAGATCAGAGTGGCGAACAGCGAGGTCAGCACGTGTCCCCACAGCACGGCTGAGCGCGCGATCGGTAGGGACTGGAGTCGTTCGACGATTCCGCCCTTCATATCCAGGAACAGCCGGTACGCGGTGTAGGCGATCCCCGAGGCGATGGTGATGAGGAGGATCCCGGGCAGAAGGTAGTTCACGTACGACCCCGAATCCGGGCCCGTGTCGATCGCGCCGCCGAATACGTAGACGAACAACAGCAGGAAGGCGACCGGCGTGATGACGGTCGTGATGATGGTGTCCAGGCTGCGGGTGACGTGGCGCAGGGACCGCCCCAGAAGGACGGCGGTGTCGCCGAGGAAGTGCGTGTTCATCGCTGTTCCCTACTCGTGGCACTGTCCGTGTGGTCCGCGTCGTCCTCGCCGATGAGGGCCAGGAAGACGTCTTCGAGGGTCGGCTGTTTCTCCACGTACTCGACCTGTGCGGGCGGGAGCAGCCGCTTGAGCTCGGCGAGGGTGCCGTTGACAATGATCCGACCCTTGTGGAGGATCGCGATGCGGTCGGCGAGTTGTTCGGCCTCCTCCAGATACTGCGTGGTGAGCAGTACCGTCGTCCCGCCGTCGGCCAGTTCTCTGACCGCCTGCCACACCTCGATGCGGGCCCGGGGGTCGAGCCCGGTGGTCGGCTCGTCGAGAAAGATCACCGGTGGGCTCCCGATGAGGCTCATGGCGATGTCGAGACGGCGACGCATCCCACCCGAGTACGTCGACACCTTCCGCGTGGCCGCGGCGGTCAGCGAGAAGCGCTCGAGGAGATCATCCGCGATCGTGCCCGGGTCGTCGAGGTGGCGAAGCCTGGCGATGAGGACGAGGTTCTCCCGCCCGGTGAGGATCTCGTCGACGGCGGCGAACTGTCCGGTGAGACTGAAGCGCTCTCGCACCTCCGAAGCCTGTGCGGCGACGTCGAGGCCGTCGACAACGGCCGTTCCCGCGTCGGCCTCGAGCAGGGTTGCGAGGATTCTCACGACTGTGGTCTTGCCGGCGCCGTTGGAGCCGAGCAGTGCGAAGATGCTGCCCCGTGCCACATCGAAGTCCACGCCGCGCAACACGGGCAGGTCCTTGTACGACTTCTCCAGACCGTGGACACGGATCGCGTGAAGGGGCGGCGCGGTCATGAGAGGGCCCCCTCATCCCCTCCGGAATCGCCGGCCGCGGCGTCGATGGCCTCGGTCAGGCGCCGGCGCTCCTTGTCGATCCACTCCTTGCCGGAGTACGAGCGGGCGAATGTCTCCGCGAACTCCACCGGGTCGTCCCCGACGACGGCGCGCACGGGAGTGCCGTCGACCGCGGCTCGCTCCCACATGTCGGCGTGGTCGCCATGTCGGCGTGGTCGCCGATCATCGCGATGAGCGTGTCGCCGTCGGTGAATCCTCCGTAGTAGAGGAAGTACCGGTTGAGCGCCTTGGCGGCGCTGCCGTACGGCTCGGGGAGAGCGTCGACCCGCGCCATGTGGCGCTTGTACTGCTTCTTCTGATCCAGAGACCCGGTGAGGGCCTCGATCCATTTCGCGACCATGATCATCTCTCTCCTTCGCCCTGTGGGCTGTCGTTGTGGTGACGGAGCTGGTCTATGCGCTCCACGAGGAAGTCCCAGGTGTTCCAGAATTCGTCGAGGTTCCCGCGCCCCCGGGCGTTGAGCGAATACACCTTCCGGGGCGGGCCCTTCTCGGAGGGGACCTTCTCCACGTCCACGAGGCCGCGCTGCTCGATCCTCACCAGGAGCGCGTACACGGTGCCCTCGGCGATGTCGGCGAAACCGTGACCCCGGAGCCACGCGGTGATCTCGTACCCGTACGCGGGCCGGTCGGACAGGATCGCCAGGACGATGCCCTCCAGCGTTCCCTTGAGCATCTCGGTGGCCTGCTTGCCCATGGGACGTCCCCCAACTACTCAGTGTCAATGACTACTGGTACATAGTAACGCAGAATAGCGGCAGCGCAAGACCGCCACCACCGTGCAGGTGCCCGAGCGCCAGCCGGTTCCTCACACCGCCGGGCTACAGTCGGGTCACCCCCCGGCGTCGATGTAGAGGGAGCCCCTCGCCCATGACGAACCTCGTCTTTCTCCCCGGCCTCCACGGCGACGCGCAGTCGTGGGACCCGACCCTCCGAGCCCTGCCGGAGGGCTGGGCCGCCACCGCCCTGGACCTGCCGGCCGTGCCCGACCTCGACGCGCTCGTCGACGAGACCGCCCGGCTGATCGCCTCCGGGAGCGTCGTCGTCGGACATTCCCTCGGCGGCGTGGTGGCCATGCACCTCGCGGAGAGGCACCCGTCCCTCCTGGCCGGACTCGTCCTGGTCACCGCGCCCGTGGGCACAGAGGATCCGGATGCCGCAGCAACGCGCGCAGCCCGAGCGGCGGACCTGAGCCCGGAGGAGTACGAGGAGATCGCCCTCGACGGCATGGAGGCGGTGTACTTCGGCGACAGCGGCCACGACCCGCAGGTGCGGGCCGAGCGACTCCGCGCGGCGCGGGGATACGGGCCGGCGCGGTTCGCCGCGCACTCGGTGGCCCTGGGCGCGCGCCCGGAC
>NZ_JADDKI010000218.1:0-7393 GCF_015356725.1 Dietzia sp. SYD-A1 | reverse complement strand
GTTGCGCTGTCCGCTGTGCCGGGCCGGCCTGGAGTCGACAGGGGCCGGAGTGCGGTGTGGCGGCGGGCATGCGTTCGACCGCGCTCGCGGTGGTCATCTGACGCTCCTCGGCGCGCGGGGTCGACGATTCCCCGGCGACTCGGCGGAGCAGGTCGCCGCCCGCGAACGGGTCCTCGGCCACGGGGTGTTCGACGGTGTGGCCGAGGCGCTGGTGGAGGCGGCGGTGGAGGCGGTGGCCGGTGCGGTCGGCTCAGACGATCGCCCCGTGATCCTGGACGCCGGTGCCGGCACCGGGTTCTATCTCGACCGGGTCATCGACGCGCTGCTCCGGAGTGGTGCGGGGAGCGATGAGGCCGCGGACGCGGCGGGAGGCCCTCTCGGGATCGGCACGGAACTCTCCGTCGCCGCCGCCCGTCGGTTGGCCCGCGTCAATCCTCTCGTCGCGGCTCTCGTCGTCGACACGTGGGACGGACTGCCCCTGGAGGACGGGTGCGTCGACGTGGTCCAGGTGGTCTTCGCCCCCAGGAACCCCGCCGAGTTCGCGCGGGTCCTGCGTCCGGGCGGGACACTGGTCGTCGCGGTGCCGGGCCCGGGCCACCTCGAGCCCCTGAGGTCCCGTGCCGGGATGCTCGCGCCCGCGGCGGACAAGGCGCAGCGTCTCGACACCCGACTGGCCGCGGGCTTCGATCCCGGCCCGGTCCGGGTGGTCGATGTCACCACGGAGGTTCCCGCGCGGATCGCCGCGGACCTCGCGCTCATGGGGCCCAGTGGCGTGCACCTGAACCGCGCCGGCGTCGAGGCCGCGGTAGGGGTGGGCGACGCTCCTCTCCGCGTCCACGTCGAGGTGCGGTCCTTCCGCAGGTCTCTACAGGAGTGAGGCGTACATCGCGTGGGTCTGCTCGGCGATCGCCTCCCACGCGAACCGGGTCCGGGCCCGCTCCTGACCGGCACGGCCGTAGGCGGCGGCCTTGGCGGGGTCGGCCACCAGCTCGTTGACCGCGGCGGCGAGGCCGGCCTCGAAGGCGTCCGGGTCCGACTCGTCGTAATGGACGAGGATGCCGGTCTCACCGTCGACGACGACCTCCGGGATCCCCCCGACATCGGAGGCCACGACCGCGGTGTCGCACGCCATCGCCTCCAGGTTGACGATCCCGAGGGGTTCGTACACGGACGGGCACGCGAACACCGTGGCGGCGGAGAGGATCTCGATGACCTCGTCGCGCGGCAACATGTCGCGGAGCCAGAACACGCCGTCACGGGTGGACTGCAGATCGCCGACCAGGGACTCCATCTCGGCCCCGATCTCCGGGGTGTCCGGCGCACCGGCGCACAGCACGAGCTGGGCGTCCGGGTGGAAGTCGCGGGCGGCACGGACCAGGTGGGGCACACCCTTCTGACGGGTGATGCGTCCGACGAACGCGACGATCGGGCGGTCCGGGTCGACACCGTGGCGGCGGAGGACGGAGTCCTCGCCGGTGAAGGTCTCGCCCGGCGACCACACGGAGGTGTCGATACCGTTGAGGATCACGTGGATCTTCTCCGGGTCGACCTCGGGGTAGACGCGGAGGATCTCGTCCTTCATCCGCGCACTCACGGCGACCACCGCGTCCGCGTGTGCGAAGGCGTTGCGCTCGGACCACGACGAGACGCGGTAACCCCCGCCGAGCTGTTCCGCCTTCCAGGGGCGGCTGGGTTCCAGCGAGTGGGCGGACACCACGTGCGGGATCCCGTAGAGCTCCCCGGCGAGGTGGCCTGCGAGGCCCGTGTACCAGGTGTGGGAGTGGACGATGTCCGCCCCTTCCGCGGCCACACACATGCGCAGGCCCGCCGAGAGGGTGCGGATCGCGGGGTTGGCGTCCTCGCCCAGCTCCGGATCAGGGCGGAACGCCCGGGCGGAGTCCCGGTCGGCGCCCATGCACAGGACGTCCACCTCACACAGCGGCCTCAGGGTGGCCACCAGTTCGGTCACGTGGACGCCCGCCCCGCCGTAGACCTCCGGCGGATACTCCCTCGTCATCATCGCTACTCGCACACCGGCCAACCTAGCCGTCCGCGGCGTCCCCTGGAGCGTTGCGGGTGAACCCCGCCCGACCGCGGGGTGTCCTGCCGGGGCAGAGCGGGGGCAAGTCCCGCGATGGCCCGCGTCGGCGGCCCGGAAATCGTTACGGTGGGGGTGTGAGGAACCAGCCGCACGTCCTAGCAATAGTCCTCGCCGGTGGCGAGGGCAAGCGACTCTTTCCGCACACGGCGGACCGCGCCAAACCAGCGGTCCCGTTCGGCGGGTCCTACAGGTTGATCGACTTCGTCCTGAGCAACCTCGTCAACGCCGGCTTCATGCGGATCTGCGTCCTCACCCAGTACAAGTCGCACTCCCTCGACCGGCACATCTCGCAGGTGTGGCACATGAGCGGGATGGGTGGTGAGTACATCACCCCCGTCCCCGCGCAGCAGCGGCTCGGACCCCGGTGGTACACCGGTTCGGCGGACGCCATCCTCCAGTCGTTGAACCTGGTCTACGACGAGAGGCCCGACCACATCGTCGTCTTCGGGGCGGACCACGTGTACCGCATGGATCCCCGTCAGATGCTGGAGCACCATATCGAGACGGGAGCCGCGGTCACGGTCGCCGGGATCCGGGTCCCGCGACGTGAGGCCTTCGCCTTCGGTTGCATCGACGCGGGGGAGGACGACCTGATCCGTGACTGGGTCGAGAAGCCCTCCGATCCACCGGGCACCCCGGACGACCCGGACGCGACCTTCGCCTCGATGGGCAACTACATCTTCACCGCGGATGCGCTCGTCGACGCCCTCAAGGCCGACGCGGAGAAGCCGGATTCCACCCACGACATGGGCGGCGACATCATCCCCGCGCTGGTGGAACAGCAGCGCGCGTACGTGTACGACTTCGCGCGGAACCGGGTCCCCGGCGAGACGGAGCGCGACAGGGGGTACTGGCGCGACGTCGGGACCATCGACGCCTTCTACGACGCCCACGTGGATCTGGTCTCGGTGCACCCGGTCTTCAACCTCTACAACAAGCTGTGGCCCATCCGTACGCAACAGGACAACCTGCCGCCCGCCAAGTTCGTCAACGGCGGGATGTCCCAGGAGTCGATGGTGGGGGCGGGCACGATCATCTCCGCGGCCACCGTGCGCAACTCCGTGGTCTCCAACAACGTGGTCGTGGAGGACGGCGCCGTGGTGGAGGGCAGCGTGCTCATGCCCGGAGTCCGGATCGGCCGCGGCGCCGTGGTGCGCAAGGCGATCGTGGACAAGAACTGCCAGATCGGCGCGGGTGATGTGATCGGGGTCGACCACGAACGCGACCGCCTGCGGTTCCCCGTCAGTGCCGGCGGCGTGGTGAGCGTGTCCAAGAATTCGGTCACGTCGCTGCCGGGCTGAGACGGGGCCACGGGCGCCGGCCGGCCGCCGCCCGGTGCGGTGTGGATCAGAGCGTGACGACGGTCAGCCCGCCGCCGACGGGCAGGACGGTGGCGTGAGCGTGCTCGGGCAGATCCGCTCCCTCCGGCAGCGGGGCGTGCTCACCGATCAGCACCAGCGCGCCGCCGGAGCGCAACAGGTGGTGGGCCCTGGCCAGCACCCGGGAGACCGAGTGTTCCGGCACGTCGGCGACGAGCAGATCGTAGGCGCCGTCAGCGAGCCTGTCCGCCACCTCCAGGGGCCGTGCGGCGATGTAGCGAGCGGCGGACGCGGGGTGGCCGGCGTCCCGCACCGCGGCCCGCGCCGCCTCGAGGTGATGAGGATCGTCGGTGATGCAGGTGACCACGGTGCCCGAGCCCTGCCCGGTCGCGGCCAGGATCGCCAGGGCGGGGACGCCGGGAGCGGGGGAGATGCACACCGCGGCCCGGGCTCCGGTCAGTCTCGCGACCAACCGGATCACCTCGGCGGTCAACGCGTCCGGGGAGGCGGCACCCAGTTCGGCCGCCTCCGCGCGTGCGGGGGCGTAGAGGGAGTCGTCGACCAGACCGGCACTGCGGCGCGCGAGATCGGTGAGCCGGGAACGGTCGGTGGCGGGGACGTCAGTCGAATCGGACACCTGGTCAGCGTATCGCCGCGTGCGCGTACGACGTGTCCAACGCGCGGTGATCGGATCGGTATGAGACTCTCAGGGGGATCTCAGTACGGGTATACCGTGAGAACAGCCCGATGAGGGAGGGTGGGACCACGTCGCTCCACGAGGGTGCGGCGGAAGACCGCGCGGGCGACTTGCGAGGATCCCGCGCCGGAAGGCGGCGGCAGCGCATGTACTCGCAGACCGTGCACGAGACGTCGATCGTCCCCGGCGGGGACCACGATGAGGCGGTGGGGACCGCACGCTTCGACGCGAGCGGTGATGCCGCGGACATGCCGTCCTGGTCCCAACTCGTCGCCCAGCACGGGGACAGGGTCTACCGTCTGGCCTTCCGGCTCTGCGGAAACGCCCACGACGCGGAGGACATCACCCAGGAGGCGTTCATCCGCGTGTTCAGGTCCCTGGACAAGTACAAGCCGGGCACCTTCGAGGGGTGGATGCACCGCATCGTCACCAACCTCTTCCTCGACATGGCGCGGCGCCGAGGCCGCATCCGCTTCGAGGCTCTCCCCGACGACGCCGAGCGGGTGCCGGGCCGGGAACGCAGTCCGGAGCAGGTCCTCTCGGAGGAGACCTTCGATCCGGTGCTCCAGACCGCCCTGGCCAACCTCTCACCCGAGTTCCGCGCGGCGGTGGTGCTGTGCGACATCGAGGATCTCAGTTACGAGGAGGTCGGACGGATCCTCGGCGTGAAGATGGGGACGGTCCGAAGCCGGATCCATCGGGGACGGTCCGCCCTGCGGGCCGAACTCGAGGCGGCCGGCGTGACCGGGGTGCACCAGGGCATCGACTGATCTCTCCGGGTCTGCGGGGAACCAGCGGCGCCCTCGGCGCGTTGAGCCCCTCGGACGGTGGGAGCGCCGGGTGCCGGCCGGATCAGGTACAGAGGAAGACGGACGAGAAGGGGCGAGGGTGGACCGATACCAGGCGGGACGCGGTCCCGCCCCCGAGTACCGGTTGTCCCGGGATTCGGTCCGTGAAGTGGCGGAGAGCACTCCGCCTCCCCGTGGGGGACACCACTTCCTCTCCACCGACCACCTCTCCACCGAGGCGGCGGCGGCGTACGTCGACGGGTGCCTCCCCTCCGCCGGAAAGGTCCGCGCGGACGCCCATCTCGCACTGTGCCCGCAGTGCCGCCGCGAGGTGACCGAACAGCAGGACGCACGTCGGGCTCTTCGCGGGTCCGGCCCCATCCACATGCCCGGGGATCTGCGGGAGCGACTCCGACGTCTCGGGGAGGGCGCGTCCGAGGACGTCCCCCGGGTCACGGAGCCCTCGCCGGGCAGCCGGTGGTCGAGACTCCTGCGCCGCCTGCGCCCGTCCGGCCGTTAGGCTGGGTCGCGTGGAGGATGAGAATGGAGTGCCCGGTCCGGTGGGGCGGGGCGCGGACCCCGATCGACCACTCCGCGAGCCGGCCCCGATCCACAAGCCGGAGGTGGACGAGGCCTCCGCCGGACTCTTCTCCCGACCGGCCGGGGTGACCGGGGGATTCGATCCCCGGCGCCCGGCGTCTCCGGACGACCCCTCCTCACCGGATCACGCGTCCGGGCCGGCGCGCCGGGACGATTCCGACCCCGCGCTGGCCGCCGCGTTCGGTCCGTCCGGTGACACCGACGGGGGGATCGAGCGACACCCGTCGTGGCAGGACCAGACCGAGGAGCCGCCACCCGCATCACCCGACCCCTGGCGCGATCCCCACGCGCCCGTGGGGTTCGGCGCACCCGCCGTGGAGGCGGTCGGGGAGCCCGAACCCGAGGATCTGTCCGGTTCCTCCGTGCCCCCGCCCCCGAGGCTGTCGCTCTCCGAGGCACTGTTCGAACGGCGGCTGAGTCGGCAGGCACTCGGGGCAGCCGCCGCCGCCGTCGCCGTCATCGCCCTGGTGGGCGGCGGGATCGGAGCGATCGTCGCCGATTCGGCGCGAGTGCTCACCACGTCGACCGTCCGCATCGCCGACGCGCCGACGAACGTCCTGCGGCCCGACAACCCGGTCGGTGAGGTCGCCCAGCGGGTCCAGCCGGCGGTGGTCAACATCCAGGTCTCGACCCCCTCGGCGCGGGGTGAGGGCTCAGGCATCGTCATCGACCCGCAGGGGTACATCGTCACCAACAACCACGTCGTCACGATGGACGGTGCCGCGGACAGGGCGGACATCGACGTCGTCTTCCCGGACGGGACCAGGGCGTCGGCCGAACTGGTCGGCCGCGACCCGGCGACCGACCTCGCGGTGCTCAAGGTCGACGGGGTCCAGAACCTCACCGTGGCGACGCTCGGGGATTCCGAGCGGGTCGAGGTGGGCGAGCAGGTGGTGGCCATCGGTTCGCCCCTGGGCCTGGCCAGGACGGTCACCGAGGGCATCGTGTCGGCCACCGAGCGGCCGATCGCGCTGGGGGAGTCGACGTCCGACGGGGACGTCGTGATCGACGCCATCCAGACGGACGCGGCGATCAACCCCGGCAACTCGGGCGGTCCGCTCATCGACGCCAGTGGCGCGGTGATCGGCATCAACACCTCGATCTTCACCCGGACAGGCGGATCGATCGGCCTCGGGTTCGCGATCCCCGTCAACGACGTGCGCGCCATCGCGACCTCGCTCATGACCGAGGGGTCCGTGCGTCATGCCACGATCGGTGTGAACGCGCGCAAGGCGGACAACGGCGACGTCGAGGGCGCCGAGCTCGTCAACGTCCGCGAGGGCTCGCCCGCGCTCGAGGCCGGTCTGCGGGAAGGCGACGTGGTGACGATGATCGGTGAACGTCGGGTGCGTTCGTCCGACGAACTCATCGTGGCCGTCCGTCGCGCCGGCGCGGACGTGGACGTCCCGGTGGAGGTCATCCGAGACGGCTCACGGATCGAGGTGACCGTCCGCCCCGTCCTCGCCTGACCCCGGCGTGGTCCGAGGTCGTGGTGACCAGGGGTGCCGGACGACGTATCCTCAGAGGCGATGTTCTCTAACGTGGGTTGGTCCGAGCTCCTGGTACTGGGCGTGATAGCGCTCGTCGTCCTGGGGCCCGAGCGCCTTCCCGAAGCCGCCCGGTGGCTCGCGTCCGCGATCCGCAAGGTCAAGGAGTTCGCCGGGACCGCCCAGCAGCAGCTGCGCGATGACTACGGGGCCGACTTCGAGGAATTCCGCGAACCGCTCAAGCAGCTCAGCGATCTGCGGGGCATGAGTCCCCGCGCGATGGTGACCAAGCACCTCCTCGACGGGGATGACTCTCTGTTCACGGGCGATTTCGGCGCAGCGGCGCCGGCAGGAGGCCCGCCAACCACCAGCCCCCGGTCGACCGGGCCGCAGTCCACCGG
>NZ_JADDKI010000217.1:0-6039 GCF_015356725.1 Dietzia sp. SYD-A1 | reverse complement strand
GGCCCGCCCCCGCCTCCCCGAGGCGCCGGTCGAGGACCGGGTCCCCGAGTTCCCCGAGGAGCCCGACGGCATTCAGCGCGTCGAGCAGGAGACCGTCGGGGGCGTCGGGCGCCCCCATCCGGAGGTTCTCCCCGATCGAGCCGGCGAACAGCAGGGGATTCTGAGCGGCCAGGCTCACCCAACGGCGGCCGGGGACGCCCAGTAGGTCGGCGGTGGGCACGGCACCGAGCATGACCTCACCGACAGGTGGTCTCCTCACCCCGGCGATCACCTCCAACAGGGTCGTCTTGCCCGATCCGGACTCCCCCACGAGGGCGACCGTCGTACCCTCCGGGACCCGAAACGAGACGCGTCGGAGCGTGCTCTCGCGCCCCCGGTGACCGAAGTCGAGGCCGTCGACGGCCAGGGTGCGATCCCTCGGCTCCCGGCCGGTCACCGTCGTCGGCTCACGCGGGGCCAGGTCGAGCTGCTCCTCGACCGCTCGGGCGCTCGCCGCCGCGAGGGGAAGAGAGTGCATCCGGTAGAAGAGTGTGACGAGCGGAACCGTGTAGGCCGGGGCCAGGACCACGAACAGCAGGAACGTGTCCACCTTGAGCCTCCCGGCAGCGAGCAACCAGGCCCCGAGCACCGCGACGACCGCCGGGGTGGCGGTGACCAGAGGCGAGAACCAGGCGCCCCAGCGGAGGAACGCCGCTCCCCACGCGGACTGGAGGCGCGCGGTGCGTTGGATCGCGGACACCGCCGTCGACCCCGACGTCCGCGCGCCGAAGACCCTGATCTCCGCGAGGGCGGTGAGCTGGTCCATCATCGCCCGACCCATCGCCGCGTTGGCCTCGACGAACTCGCCCATCCGGTGGGCGTTGGACCGCATCGCCCGCCGCATCGTCCAGAAGGCCAGCGGGGCCACCGCCGCGCACGCCAGGGCCAACCGCCAGTCCTCACCCAGGAGCCACACCGTCATGGCGAGCCACACCGTCACACTGGCCGCGAACTCCGGGACGCCGTGGGCCAGGATCCCCTCGAGACGCTCGACCTCCTCCCCCGCGGCAGAACGGGCGGAGGCGGTGTGACGGTCCGACAGGTCGGACAACTCCGCCACGGACCACGCTTCTCCGAGGGCGATGCGGATCCGCGCGATCACCTCGAAGGCGGCACGGTGCGCCAGCGCGGTCGCGGCACCGAAGGTGAGATAGGTGACGACGACCCCCGCAGCGGCGAGAGCGACCGCCTGGGGCACCGCCATCCCCCCGTGGCCCACCACCACGTGCACGAGCAGACGGTAGACGGCGTAGGGCACCGCGAGCTCAGCGAAGGCGGACACCACGGCGAGCGACACCGCGGCCGCGAGCAGGCGGCGGGACCCGCCGAGGTGGGGGCGCACCAGCCGTGGCACGGCCCGATAGTCGAATCCCGAGGCGCTCACTGCGGCTCTCCTCTCCGATGGCCGGTCGGGGCGAGCGGGCGGGAGGTGAGGATCAAACGGTCCGGCGACTCCCGGCTCATATGCACTCCGGCGCCACCCGCCGGGGTCCACTCCGAGGCCTCCAGCGCCGAGGGACCGAAGGGGCACACCAGGCCGTCCGGTACGTCCACCACCCCGCCCGCCTTCAGGACCGCGCGGGCTCCGGTCTCCCGACGACGTTCGTCGTCGCCCAGGTCCTCCCACCGGTGGGTGGCGCGAGGTCCTGCGTCGGTGCCACCGGCCACCCGACCGACGGTGGCACGAGCGCCGCCTCCGGGTCCGGCGGAGCCCTCGGGCCGGAGCAGGACGTCCACGCGGTACCGGGCGAGATCACTGTCCTGCAGGCAGCGCGCCAGCACGGTGGTCTCCACCCCGAGGGATCGCCCCGGCTCCCAGGGGTCGAGCGCGAGTTCGCGGTCCCGTCGAGCGAGGTCCGCGACCAGTGCGTCGAGCCGGCCCGGTCCCGCCCACGGCTCCGATCTCAGCGCGCGCTCGCGCAACCGCCGCGCGTCACGGCGGGCGTCGCGCAGATCTCCGAGGAACAGCACCCCACCGGGAGCCAGCAGGTCGAGCAGGCCGGTGAGCACCACTTCGAGGTAGTCCATGTCGGGGAAGTAGTGGACGACACTGTTGAGGAGGATGAGGTCCGGCCGGTCCCCGGGTAGCACCTGCGGGCTCAGCTCGTGCGCAGCCCGCCGATCGAAGGTGAGACCGGGGGGCCGCCCCGGATCGTCGAGGAGGTCGCGGACGCCGGCGAGGGTGAGGTCCACGGCGTGATACGACCTCACCTCCGATGCCAGGGCCCGGGCGATCATCCCGGTGCCTGTTCCCACGTCGAGTACGCGCACCGGACGCAGGCCCCGCAGCCGGTCGACCGTGGCGTCCCGCCACTCCCACATGATCTCGGCGGGCAGAGGTCGACCGGACAGCGCGTCGACCCACCCCTCGAGACCGTCGGCCGCGGTGCCGCGGGCGTGACCGTCGGTGTAGACCTCCTCGTACACCGCCGACCACGCGTCCACCCGGTCGACCTGGGCGCTCGTCACCGTCCCGCTCACCGCTCGGCCCCGGCCGCGTCGGTGAGGAACTCCCGGATCGCCGACCCGATCCGCGCCACGGCGGGGCTCCTGAGCACCGAGTAGTGATGGGCGTCCACGCCGAGGATCGTGGCGCCGGATCCGAGGGCGGCCCCCCACCCCAGATCCTCCGACCCCGCCGCGTCGTCCACGCCCATACCGACGCCGGAGTTCACCGGTGAGGTCTCGTCGGCGCGCAGCAGCAGGACGGGCACCCCGGTGCCCTCGAGTGACCGGGCCTGATGCTCCGCGAGCCCTGCCAGGTGGGAGGTGAACATCTCCAGCCGCCGGCGGGCATCCGTCGCGGCCAGTCCATTGGCCCGCAACTGCTCGGCGAGCACGTCCCCTCGGGCGCCGGGATCCGCGGCCGCGGCCATACCTCGTCGGATCGACGTCTCGGCGGACCCGACCGACGACTCCGTCGGGGAACCGTCTCCGGCGAAAGCCTGGACGGATCGCAGGTAGCGCAGGGCCACCTCGGCGTCGACCTCACCCGGAGCGAGGCCTGCGATCCGCCGGATACGGTCCGGGGTCGTCGAGTCGATCATGATCACCCCTCCCACGCGGACGCCCCGGCCCTGCAGCTCCACGGCCACGTCGTGCGCGACGGTGCCCCCCATCGACCAGCCGCCGATCACCAACGGATGGTCCTCGCCGCGGTGGGCCAGCTCGAGCAGGTCGGCGTAGGCGCACACGACGAGCGAGAGATCGTCCGGCATCGGGGTGTCGAAGTACCGGGGGTCGGGAAGCGCCAGCACTCGGTGGTCCGGGAGTTCGGCGACCAGGTCGGAGTAGCACAGGATGTCGCCGCCCGACGGGTGGAGCAGGTAGACGGGCCCACCTCCGGACCCGGACATCGGCACGAGGTGGGTCTCCGGATCGAGCGTGCTGACCCGGGTCGGCGCAGCGTGGTGGGCCGGCGTCTCCGGCCCGCGGGTGAGCTTCGCCGAATCGGCCTCGCGACGCTCGTCCACCAGGGCCGCGAGGCGCTCGACGGTGGGCTCGACCACGGCCTCCGCCGGGGCCACCACCAGCCCGGTGCGGCGGCGCAGATCCACGAGGACCCGCACCAGTCCGAGCGAGTCCCCGCCCGCGGAGAAGAAGTCGGTCGAGTCCCCGGGGGTGCTCCCCAGCTGAGACGTCACCGCCTCGCGGACATGGGCGAGGGTGGCCTCCCCGGCGGGCCGCAGGGGCCTCGGCCCGGTGCTGTCCGTGATGCCACTCGGCGAGGAGCCGTCCTGATCTTCCCGTTCCGGCCGCGGCCACTCGGTGGGTTCGAGGGCCCGGCCCGCCAGCACGTCGTCGATGAAGGCCCGCACCCGGTCGATCAGTCGCCGGTGGTCGTCGGGATCGATGACCCCCTCGGGGCAGTCGACGTTGCACACGATCTGGTCGTGTTCCGACGCCACCTGCAGGTCCACGAGGACCTGGGGAGTGCGCACCCGCTCCCACACGTCGGTCGGGTCGATGCGCCTGGTCACCGAGTGCGCCGTGGGGTCGCTGAAGCCCAGTGTCGAGGTGAACACGACCGGAGAGACCAGTCCGCGGGTGCCCCGGTGCCGCGACAACTCCCGCGCGACGTCGACTCCGTCGATCGCCGAGTCGTCGAGCGAGCGACCGACCGCGTCCCCGAAGCCGCCGGCGTGGACCGCGGGGTCGGACGACTCGGGGACCGCGACGTCCACCAGCACCGTCGAGGAGAACGCGCCCAGGACCCGGTCGATGTCGCCGGAGATCGGCGGGCGGTTGAAGTACAGGACGGTGAGCAGGAATCGCTTCTGGTCGCACCATTCGCCGAGCGCGCGGGAGTACGCCGCTCCGAACACCGCCGCGGGGGTGACCCGGGCGCTGCGGCACCGCTCGGTGAACGCCGCGGCGGTGTCGGCGTCGAGCCGAAAGGCTCGGCGTTCCATCCGCCGCACCCGATCCGGCACTGACCGCACGGGCACGCGCGGGGCCTGCGGGAGCTCGGGCAGCCGGCGCCGCCAGTTCTCCAGTGCTCGACGTGCGGCCGGCCGCGTCGCGCCCGCCTCGAGGGTCGCCACGTGGTCGGCGAAGCTCACCTCGGGCGCCCGGAAGTGGGCGTTGGGCTCATCGTGAAAGGTGAGCAGCTGGTCGAAGAACAGGTAGAAGGACCACCCGTCCACAAACACGAGCGCGGCCACCACATGGACGCGGGCACCGCCTCCGGGCAGCAGGTGCGCCCGGATTCGGAAGGTCGGCCACTGCTCGGGGTCGGGCCCGTCGACCTCCCAGGCCGATCGGGTGTCGGCGATCGCTCGGGCGACCTCGTCGTCCGGGCTCCCGGTGAGGTCCACGATCTCGACCGGATCGACACCGAGCCGGGGGTCGTCGGGATCGAGGACGCGCTGGTAGCCGTCCTCGGTGACCACCGCGCGGAGCATCGGCTGGTGCTCGACGAGCCGTCGAGCGGCCGCGCGGAGCCTTTCCGGGTCGCACAGCGGGTCGAAGAAGTCGACGACGAAGTGCGCTGCGTCGTTGGAGAGCTGCCAGCCACCCTGGGCACCGACCCAGTAGGCCTGCTGCAGCGGGGTCAGGGGGAACGGCCGCCCCGGCTCCGCCCGGACGAGTGGCGTGGGTTCGGCATCGCCGATGCGCCACCCTGCTGCTGTCGCCTCGCGGGCGATCTCCTCGGGGCTCACCCCGTTGAGGACGTCGGCGACGGGGACCGTGACACCGACGGCTCGGAGGCCGGCCACCGTTCGCACGGCGGTGAGCGAGTCGCCCCCCAGCGCCAGGAAGTCCGCATCCGCGCTGACCTCGGCCGGGTCCAGGTCCAGCACCTCGGCCCAGGCCCCCCGGACCAGGTCGAGTGGCGTCGCCGCCGGATCGGCCGCCCGGCCCGATGGGTCCGCCTGGCCTGACGGGTCTGCCTGGCCCGACGGGTCTGCCTGGTCTGCCGGGTCCGCGCCGGTGTCCCCCACGAGGGTGCGCACCGCGTCCCCGTACACCGCGACGGCCCGCGCGAGTCGGTCGGCGTCGACCGCCGAGGCGAGGTAGTCCCACTGGGCGATGATGCTCCCACCCCAGCGGTAGGCCTGGTGGTCCAAGACCACCTGGGGTGTCTGGCTGACCCCGCCGATGAGCTCGCCGCTCCAGTCGTCGTCGAAGCCCGACTCGTCCTCACCGCCGAGGGTGCTGGTGAACACGACCGGTATCGAGAACCGCCGACCCTCCTGGGCACTACGCATGGCCAGGACATCGATCCCCGAGACGCTCGACCGGTCGAGCGTCTCGAACAGAGACTCGGCCACCGAGTGAAGAGAAGCGTGAGGATCAGCAGAGGTGTGCAGTGCCACCGGGGAGAGCTCGGTGAACTCCCCGATCACCCCGGCCATCTCCGGCGGACGCCCGAAGGTCGTGAGCATGACGGAGAAGTCCGATCGGCCGGACATCTCGCGGAGCATGTGGGCATACGCGGTGGGCAGCATCGCGGCCGGCGTGGTCCGCCGGCGGGCGCTCGTGCGGACCACCGCCTCG
>NZ_JADDKI010000021.1:0-38343 GCF_015356725.1 Dietzia sp. SYD-A1 | reverse complement strand
CCGGTGCGAGCCCCTGCTCCAGACCATGGAGTAGTAGACGCGCCAGCGAGTTCGCCGGATCCGCGGACACCGCGGCCTCGAGAGCGGCCCGGGCGTGCACGCCGCCACCGGCGAAGTACGCCGCGGCTCCCAGCAACAGCAGTGCCACCGAGCGTTCGCGGCCGGGCCTGCGGCGAGCGAGCAACCACCAGAGCAGACGACGACCGTCCTGATCGCCCAGACCCCGCTGGGCCAGACGCCTGTACACCTCGTCCCGCACCGCGATGTCCAGCAGGGCTCGTCCGATCCCCGCCAGGACGTCCTCGTCGAGCTCCTCCCCCACCTCCAGGCTCCGGACCGCGTCCTCGTGTGCCTGCACCGCTCGGTCCACCTCGTGGGACCCACCGAGCCTGACCGGTCCGCTGCCGTGCGGGTCGTCGTCACACGCGTCGTCATCACGCTCCAGATACAGGTCCTCGATCTCGTCCCGAGACCCTGCCCGGATCCGGCCGTCGAACGCGTGGACCGCCGCGATCTCCGTCGAGTCAGGGTCCACCTGCGTGCCCCGGACCATGCCGAACAGGTCGACCCACGGTGAACCGTGTGCGAACTCGCCGACCCCGTACGCACCGACGACCTGCGTTCCGGACAACCCCAGCCAGTACTCGAACGCCGCGGCGACGTCCTCCGCCAGGAGTCCGGCGGTCTCCCCGTCCGCACAGTCCTCGTGGACCACCACCAGATGAACGCCCGTCACTCCCTCTCGAGCGCAGAACCGTGCCAACCCGCGCGCCGGGCCGTCGTCGACCGTCATCGGCGGGAACTCGTCCCGCCCGGAGAGCTCGTCCCGATCACTTCCGAGCAGACCGTCGACATCCATCCTGACGACCGGACCGGCGCGGCCTCCGGCGGTCCGTCCACACACGATCACCACCGATCCGGTGCCCGGCGGGAAGCCCAACATCGACGGTATTGACGCGATGAGCTCCTCAGGGGAGGTGATCACCACCGTCGGAGTGCCATCCATCCCGTCTCCACCGATCCGTTTGTTCCCCGTCATCGTCGTCCACCCGTCTCCTCGTCTCACGCCGCTCCGCCGTCGGGGCGAACCGTGGGTGCCGGTGCACCGGATCAACCTTCGGACACGGCGCCGACGTCGGACGCCCGCGAACCGGCCCTGAACGGACCGCTGAGGAGTACGGGAACTGTTGGGGAATCATCTGCGGCCCGCTGTCGTTGGCACAGAGGTGAAACCCCGTCCCGGTGGGACGACCTATTCGGACCGGACCGGACGATTCGGGGTGTTGCGACGAGAGGAGTCGACATGGCCAGGCACAGCGATCTGTACCGACTGATCGAGCCCGTCCCCGATCTGCGGTCGGAATCCGGACAGGGCCCGGTGCTGGTGCACGCGTTGGAGGGCTTCTCCGACGCAGGCCAGGCGATTCAGGGTGTCACGGAACACCTCAAGGGGAGCCTGGACTCTCAGCTGATCGTGGAGTTCGACGCGGACAAACTGGTCGACTACCGCTCGCGTCGACCGCCGGTGCGGTACTCCTTCGACCATTTCGCCGGGTACTCCGAACCGACCATCCAGATGCACGCGGTCAAGGATGCGGACGGGACGCCCTTCCTCCTGCTCTCCGGTCTCGAACCGGACCTGAGGTGGGACGGGTTCACCGAGTCCGTGATCGACCTCGCCGGGTCGTTCGGGGCCCGGATGTCGATCGGCCTCGGTGCGATCCCCCTCGGGGTGCCGCACACCCGCCCCACCCAGGCGAGCGCGCACGCCAGTGACGTGGACCTCATCCGTGGGTTCACCGCCTGGCCCGGGGAGTTCTCCGTCCCGGGGAATGTGAGCGCCCTGCTGGAGCTCCGCATGGCGGAGCACGGGATCCCGTCCGCGGGCTTCACCGTCCACGTCCCCCAGTACCTGGCACAGACCGCCTACCCCGCGGCGGTCCTCAATCTGGTCGGGAACATCGCACAGATCTCCCAGCTCGAGTTGCCGTCGGGTGAGCTCGAGTCCGCGGCTGCGGACTTCACCGCACAGGTCACCGCCCAGATCGCCGAAAGCCCGGAGATCCGGACGGCCGTGGAGCTGATGGAGAAGCAGTACGACGCGTTCATGGAGAGCCGCCACGGTTCCGACTCGCTGAATCCCGGCGGCACCCCCCTCCCGTCCGGAGACGAGATCGGCGCGGAGTTCGAGCGGTTCCTCGCGGAACAGACCGGCGAGGACGGGCCTGGCGCCCAGTAGCACGGGAGGGCGGTGTCGGCCGGGCGGCTAGGCTCGGTCTGGTGCACCTGCCCGAACTCCTCGCCGACCTGGACGACGTCCCCTCCGATCTCCTGGAGGAGGCGGTCTTCGACGCCTTCGTGGCATGGGCCGACGCCCAGGGTCTGACCCTCTATCCGGCCCAGGAGGAGGCGGTCCTCGAGGTGGCGGCGGGGAGCCACGTCGTCCTGGCCACCCCGACCGGATCGGGAAAGTCCCTGGTCGCGCTGGGCGCGCACTTCTCCGCGATGGCCAGGGGGGCGCGGAGCTACTACACCGCGCCGATCAAGGCACTCGTCAGCGAGAAGTTCTTCTCCCTGTGCGCGGTGTTCGGCGCGGAGAACGTGGGAATGCTCACCGGTGACGCCTCCGTCAACGCCGATGCGCCGATCGTCTGTGCCACCGCGGAGATCGTCGCCAACATCGCGCTGAGGGAGGGCGCCGATGCCGACATCGGCCAGGTGGTGATGGACGAGTTCCACTACTACTCCGAACCCGACCGGGGCTGGGCCTGGCAGGTGCCGCTCATCGAACTCCCCGACACGCAGTTCCTCCTCATGTCCGCCACTCTCGGGGACGTCGACTGGCTGATCGACGACCTGCGCACCCGCACCGGCCGGGAGTGCACGCTCGTCGGGGGAACCGAGCGGCCGGTCCCGCTGACGTTCGACTACGCGCTGCAGAGCGTCCACGAATCGGTCGAACTCCTGCTCCGCGACGGCAAGGCCCCCGTGTACATCGTCCACTTCACCCAGGCCTCCGCCCTGGAACAGGCGCAGGCGCTGACCTCGGTCGCCGTGTCCTCCAAGGAGCGCAAGGCCGCGATCGCCGAGCAGATCGGCGGCTTCAGGTTCACGACCACCTTCGGTCGGAACCTGCGCAAACTGCTCCTGCACGGGATCGGCGTTCACCACGCGGGCATGCTCCCGAAGTACCGCCGCCTCGTGGAACGGCTCGCGCAGGACGGGTTGCTCACCGTCATCTGTGGGACCGACACCCTCGGCGTCGGCATCAACGTCCCCATCCGGACCGTTCTGTTCACGGGCCTGACCAAGTTCGACGGCCGCCGGCAGCGGGTTCTCAAGGCCAGGGAGTTCCACCAGATCGCCGGCCGCGCGGGCCGCGCGGGCTTCGACACCGAGGGGCTGGTGGTGGTGCTCGCACCCGAGCACGAGGTCGAGAACGCCAAGGCGGCAGCCAAGACCGCCGCCAACCCCAAGAAGAAGAGCAAGTCCGCCAAGAAGAAGCCTCCGGAGGGATTCGTCAACTGGTCCCGCTCCACGTTCGACAAGCTCGTCGGTGCCCAGCCCGAGCAGCTGACCAGTCGCTTCGAGGTCGACAACGCGATGCTGCTCAACGTGATCTCCCGGCCCGGGAGCTGCTACACCCACATGCGGCATCTGCTGCTGTCCTCACACGAGACCAGGGCCCGCGTACGGCAGCACGTCCTGCGGTCCATCGAGCTCTTCCGAGGGCTCGAGACGGCGGGCATCGTCGAGCGGATGACGGAACCGGACGACGAGGGTCGGCACGTCCGACTGACCGTGGACCTACAACGGGACTTCGCCCTCAACCAGCCCCTCGCCCCGTTCGCGATCGCCGCGATGGAGGTTCTCGACCCCGACTCCCCCACCCCGGTCCTGGACCTGGTCTCGGTGATCGAGTCCGTTCTCGACGACCCGCGCCCGATCCTCTACGCACAGCAGCGGGCCGCCCGAGGTGAGGCGATCGGGGCCCTCAAGGCCGAGGGGGTGGAGTACTCCGAGCGGATGGAGCTCGTCGAGGACATCACCTGGCCCACGCCCCTCGCGGACCTCCTCGCCGACGCCTACGACGCCTACCGCGCCGGTCACCCGTGGGTCGCGGGGATCGAGCCGTCGCCGAAGTCCGTGATCCGCGAGATGGTCGAGCGGGGAATGACGTTCTCCGATCTGGTCTCCGCATACGGTCTCAGCCGGTCCGAGGGCTCCGTCCTGCGCTATCTCACCGACGCCTACCGGGCACTACGGCAGACCGTTCCCGCAGAGCGTCGGACCGAGGAGTTCGATGACCTGGTGGAATGGCTCGGGGAACTCGTCCGCCAGGTCGACTCGAGCCTGTTGGACGAATGGGAGCTGCTCACCGACCCGGAGGTCTCGCCGGACCAGGTGGCGGAGCTCGCATTCGGGCAGTCGACCGGTGGCACCCGACCCGTCACCGCCAACCTGCGGGCGTTCCGGGTGATGGTCCGCAACGCGATGTTCCGACGGGTCGAGCTGTTGGCGCGGGACGACATCGACACGCTCGCCCGACTCGACGCCGACGTCCCCGACCATCCCGACTGGGACAGCGAGATCGACGCGTACTGGGACGAGTACGACGCGATCGGCACCGGGCCCGCGGCACGTGGGCCCGCTCTGTTCTCCGTCGCCGAATCGGGCGACGGGGTGGAGCCGGGAACCTGGAGGGTCCGGCAGGTCCTGGACGATCCCGAGAACGACCACGGTTGGGCCGTCGAGGCCGTCGTGGACCTGGGCGCCAGTGACGAGGCGGGGGAGGTCCGCTTCGCGTCCCTGACGCTCACCGGGTGACCGAGCCGGGAGGCTGAACCGGGCGGCGGATCCGGCGTCCGTACGATGACCGACGAACACCGAACCGACCCCTGAACGACCCCTGGAGGACATCTGTGACCCCCCGCATCCTGTACAAGAGGCTCGCGTTCGCGGAGGTGATCACCTGGACGTTGCTCATCCTGGGGATGATCGGCAAGTACGGGTTCGGGCTCGACTGGGCCACCACGGTCGGTGGCAGCATCCACGGTTTCGTGTTCCTGTGCTACTCCGTGGCGACCGTGGCGGTGTGGACGGACAAGCGCTGGTCCGCGGGCACGGGTCTGCTGGGCCTGCTCTCCGCCGTCGTGCCCTACGCCACCGTGCCGTTCGAGAGGTCCGTCGAACGCCGCGGTCTCCTCGACGGTCGGTGGCGACTCGGGCCGGGGAGCGAACAGCCTCACTCCCCCGCCGAGCGCGTCCTGGCCTTCGCGCTCCGGTCCCCGGTGGTCGCCCTCATCGTGACCCTCGTCGTGGTGGCGGTGGTCTTCTCCCTCCTCCTGGTGGCGGGCAAGCCCACGGAGTGGTTCTCGTGACCCTGAACCGCGACGACCGTGGGCCCGGACGCCGGGAGCTGAACAAGGCGGACAAGCAGCGTCGGATCCTCGCTGCCGCCCGAGACCTGTTCTTCCGCAACGGGTACTCGTCGGTCACCACGCAGGAGGTGGCCGAGCAGGCGGAGGTCGGCACCGGGACGCTGTTCCGGTACGCCCGGTCGAAGGGCGAGCTCCTGTGCATGGTGGCCAATGAGGAGTTCCGGGCCATGGTCGAGACCGTCCCGGACACCGGCGACCCGGTCGAGGACCTCGTCGCGCTGTGCGGCCCCCTGTTCTCCGCACTCGAGAACCAGCCGGAGAACATCGTCGCCTATCATCGCGAGACCGTGTTCGGGGAGCCCGGGCCCCATCGCGCGGAGGCGCAGCGCATCCTCCGGGAGCTCCGGGGGATCATCGGCCTGATCCTCGCCCGGCATTCCCCGGGCCCGCTGGAGGCCTCGGACCTCGACGGCCCCGCCCAGACGGTCTTCGATGTCCTTTACATGTGCATCGTTCGTTCGGGGATCGATCGGTCGCCGGGCCGTGATCACCGGGCCGACCTGCGCGAGCATGTCGAACGGGTCCTGCACGGCGCACTCGCCCACCGGGTCGCGCCGGACCGCGCGCACTGACGCCCTCGCCCAGGCCACCCCGACGACGGGCCCCGCACCCCTCCGGGTGAGACTTGTTCGCATGACTGAGGGCAACGACACCGATACCCACGCCGTGACCCGCCCGATCAAGGACGCGTCCACGGTGATGGTGATACGGGACTCCGAGCGCGGACCCGAGGTGTTCGTGGCGCGCCGGGTCCGGGGAATGGCCTTCGCCGGGGGCATGACGGTGTTCCCGGGAGGGGGTGTGGACGCCAGCGACGATGATCCGGAGCTGGCGTGGACCGGGAAAGCGCCCGAGTGGTGGGCGGAGCGGTTCGGCTGCGACGTACCGCGGGCGCGCCGGTTGGTGTGTGCGGCCGCGAGGGAGACCTTCGAGGAATGTGGCGTCCTCCTCGCCGACCACGCCGACGGATCCCCGGTCGCGGACGCGGGTCGATACCACTCGAGTCGCGAGGAACTGGAGAGTCACCGGCTGACCTTCAGCCGGTTCCTCGCCGACGAGGGGCTCTCCCTCGCGGCGGGCAGACTCCGACCCTACGACCACTGGATCACGCCCACGGTGGAGTCGCGGAGGTATGACACACGGTTCTTCCTCGCCGCGTTGCCGGAGGGGCAGGAACCCGACGACCTCACGACCGAGGTCGACATGACCATGTGGGCCCGTCCCGTCGACCTCCTCTCCGACTTCCGGTCCGGACGGTCCATGCTCCTGCCCCCGACGTGGACCCAGCTCCGGGTCCTCGCCGGGTTCCCGGACGTCGCGGCTGCTCTGGCCTCCGAGCGCGCCATCACACCCGTACAACCGGAGGTCGTCGAACACCGAGGCGGGGTGCGCGTGCGCTTCGACGGTTCTGACGAATACTGGTCCGACTACCAGGCCGGCCGTCCGGAGTCGGGGATCTGATCGCCGCCACCGGACATCTCGAAGTGCCGACGCACCCGGCTGCGCGGTGGTTGACTGCCACTCATGCCGGATTTCGAGTTCGACGTGGACACGTCGATCGCCGCCGGGTGGGATCGCTTCGCGGCTCGCCTGGCCGAACTCCTGCGTGACCTCGTCCCGGGAGCGACCTTCGACCTGGCCGTCCCCGTGCTCGGCTCCCCGTCCACCCGGACCCCGTACGTGCGTTTCACCGCTGCCGGCGACGGCAACATCCACGCAGAGGTCTCCGGCGGGGGGTCCGAGGACTCGCCGGAACCGTTGGGGCCGGTCCGGCTCCGGCAACTCGTCGCGCTCGGGTGGGCGCCGGGAGCGTCCACGGAATCGGGACTCGGTCTGACGTTCCCGGTCGATCGTGCACCGGAGGTGGCGCACCTCGTCGCCGGCACGATGGAGCGGGTCTTCGGAATCCCCCACCCGGTCTTCCTCCACGATGTGTCCGAGCCGCAGGACCCGTCTGTGTCCGAGCCGCAGGATCCGTCGACGGGCCGCTCCGAGGACCCCGCGCCCGCGGATGTCGACTTCCGTCCCCGGATGATCGCCACCCCCGACGAGGCGACCAGGGCCCTGGAGTCGGTGCTGTCAGAGGTGTACCAGAGGCGGGTCACGCCCGACGAGCACGACGTGTTCACCGTTCCTGCCGGATACGTGCTGCTGTTCATCCGTGCACATCGATCGCTTCCGCTCGTGGTGTTGCGAAGCCCGCTCGTGTCGTCCGTGGAGGACCCCGCGGCCGCGGAGGCCGAGGTCGCGATCCTCAACCGAGACTCGTTGTGGTGCCGGTACGTCTTCGACGGCGAGACGATCTCCGCCGAGGCGGAGTTCGTCGACAGGGTGTTCGTCCCGGTCAACTTCAAGATCCACCTGGCCGAGATCTCCGCCGAGCTCGACGACGTCTACTCCGATCTCGCGCACCGGGTCACGGGCCGACGATGGCGTGACCTGCGCACCGCCGATGACCACCGACCGCGGGAGCAGTAAGATCTGGGACCGTGCCGGGACGTGCCCGGTGTGAGACCTCGCCCCAGGAGCGCCAGAATGCGTCGCGCCGTCCTCGCCGCAGTGATCGTGAGCGCGGCCGTGTCCGCACCGGCCTGCTCGCCGGCGTCCCTGTTCGGCGACGACGACACCGTGGGCGTCCCGGTCCAGACCGGCGAGCAGTCGGGTCCCCTGCCGTCGTCGCAGCAGTTCGACAGGCCGTTCCCCGTGGCCGGTGACGCCTGGGACGCCACCCTGACACTGTCCGACCTGCGTATCGTGCCCTCCACCGTGTACTCGGACGCGGTGGTCGTGGTGGACGTCCGGGTGGTGCAGGCGTCCGGTCAGCCCGAACTGGGCCCCGAGGACTTCTCCGCCTTCGACCCGGCGGGAAGGCCCTTCGAGCGGATCGAGAATCCCACGGGAACGATCGAGGACCCCCTGGTGCCGTCGGTCCTGAGCTTCCCCGGCGAGGAGATCCGCGGGATGGTCGCCTGGACGATGCCCCGGGGGCACCGGATCGGACGGATCGACGTGGTCACCCCGAGGACCATCGGTTCGGTCACCGTGACCCGCCAGCCGGAGGACCCGGCGGCCTCCTAGGACACGAGAGGGCCCCGACCCTCGGGAGGAGCAGAGCCCTCCGGTGCAACAGTGCCCTCCGGTGACACGGTGCCCTCCGGTGACACGGTGCCCTCCGGTGACACGGTGCCCTCGAGATAGGTCCAGCGACCACCTCGGCGCTCGAACACCGACCGCTCGCGCAGGACTGCAGGCCCGCCGGGCCCGACGTAGCGGGCCTCGAACTCCACGGTCCCGATCCGGTCGTCGGAACCACCGGACACCACGTCGAGGATCGTGAGCCCGCTCCACTCCACGTCTCCGGCCTCCACACGGGCCGGCCTCGTCCGCGGATGCCAGGTGCGCCAGAGATGATCCTCCCGACCCAGGACGAAGGCCGTGTACCGGGATCTCATGAGTTGCTCGGCGGTCTCGGCGGGGACACCGTCGTCCACGAGCGGACCGCAGCAGGCTCCGAGAGCGCGCCGGCTCCCGCAGGGGCATTCGCTCACGTGCGCCTCCTCAGTCCACCCGGGTCCGCGGTCAGGCTACCCACCCGCTGTCCGGCTATGCTCGGCGGAGACATGTCCAGGTTCAGTGCTCTCCCGTTCCGCGCCGGTCGCCGGTCCGATCCCGATGACGTCCCCTTGCGGGTCCGCTCGTGTCGGGACCTGTGCCAATGGACCAGGACCCCGGCGGAACGTCGCGGCGAGCCCGTGTTCGCCTGCCGCGGCTGCGGATCGCAGTGGGTCCCGAGCGAGCACTGGACCCCGCGGGACAGCAGCGGGGCGGTACCCCCGGAGGTGTTGGGGATCATCAGAGCCGAACCATGACCGCACCGGACGGCCTCTAGGCTGACCGGATGACCACCACCCCTCGAGCCTCCGGTTCCGCCACGGGCCCCTCCGTCAATTCCGCTCTGAGCTCCACTGCGAGCTCCAGCACGATCGATGCCGTCCTGCGCCGCTCGGCCGCCCGGTTCCCGGACCGGGTGGCACTGACCTTCGCCGACCGCCGGTGGACCTACGCGGCTTTGGACTCCGCGGTCGACCGGGTGGCCCATATGCTCTCCGGCCAGGGTCTGGAGGACAAGGCCCGGGTGGCCGCCTACGGGGTCAACTCCGATGCCTATCTCATCGCCTTCCTCGCCACGTCGCGTGCCGGATTCACCCACGTACCCATCAACTACGCCCTGACCGGGGGCGAACTGGAGTATCTGCTGACCGACTCGGGGTCGTCACTGGTCCTGGTGGACCCGGCACAAGCGCCCACCTTGACCGAGGTTCTCCAGACGCTGGCCGGGGTGCGGTCCCTCGCACTGCTGCCCCACGCGGGGGAGCCCGCGGACGGCACCGTCCTGGGGTCCGCCCTCGACGACTCTCCGTGCGCGGTGATGCAGTCCCCGGCCACCGGCACCGACCTGGTGCAGCTCCTCTACACCTCGGGGACCACCTCGCGTCCCAAGGGCGCGATGATGACCCATTCGGCGTTGATACACGAGTACGTGAGCTGCATCCTCGCCCTCGACTTCACGGCCGACGACGAGCCGCTGGTGACGATGCCCCTTTATCACTCGGCCGCGATGCACGTCTTCGCGCTCCCCTATCTGTCCCTGGGTGCGACGGTCCACCTCATGGCGGCCCCGGACATCCCGGAGATCCTGCGACGGATCGAGGTCGACAGGATCGGCTCGCTGTTCCTCGCGCCGACGGTCTGGGTACCCCTGGCCTCACACCCCGATCTGGAGTCACGGGACCTGTCGAGTCTGCGCAAGGCACAGTACGGTGCCTCGATCATGCCGGTGACCGTGCTCCAGCGGCTCCGGGGAAGGTATCCCGACCTCGGGTTCTACAACTGCTTCGGGCAGTCGGAGATCGGGCCGCTGGCCAGCGTCCTGCGCCCCGAGGAACACGACGCCCGTCCCGCGAGCGCGGGCCGACCCGTCTTCTTCGTCGAGGCCAGGGTCGTGGACGAGACCGGTGCCGAGGTCGCGGCCGGCGACCGCGGCGAGGTGGTCTACCGCTCTCCCCAGTTGTGCCGGGGCTACTGGAACAAGCCCGAGGCCACGGCAGAGGCGTTCCGCGACGGATGGTTCCACTCCGGCGATCTCGTGGTGCGGGACGCCGAGGGGTTCATCGAGGTCGTGGACCGGATCAAGGACGTCATCAACACCGGTGGCGTCCTGGTGGCATCCCGGGAGGTCGAGGACGCGGTCTACAAGGACGACCGAGTCGCAGAGGTGGCGGTGATCGGAACGCCGGACGCCAAGTGGATCGAGGCCGTCACCGCGGTGGTGGTGCTCAGAGGCGACGCGCACGCAAGCGAGTCCGAGATCATCGAAGGCACCCGCGCCCATCTCGCGCCGTTCAAGGTGCCCAAACGCGTGGTCTTCGTGGACGAACTGCCGCGTAACCAGTCGGGAAAGCTCCTCAAGCGGGAGCTGCGTCAGAGCTGACCCGGTCAAGGACCTCCGCGGCCACCACGTCGGGAGCCTGCTCCGGGATCCAGTGCCCCACGCCGGACAACGGAACGAATCGGTACTCCCCGGTCATCCGCGAGGCGGTGGCCTCCGCACCGGTGCGCCCGATCGCCGGGTCGTCCCGTCCCCACAGATAGGTCGTGGGAACCGATATGTCCGGCAGGTCGTACCGCCGCATCGCGCGGTACCAGTTGAGCGCGCCCGTCAGCCCTGCCCGGGAGCCGACCAGGTGGAGGTGCCGTGCCACGAGCTCCTCCGACACGTGCTCGTCGAACATCTCACGCAACCGCCGGGCCCCGTCCTGAAGAAGGACGTCCTCGGCTTTCCCCGCCTGTCGGAACAGTGCGAAGTACGCCGACCGCGCCCGTTGGTCCGGGTCCGACTCCAAGGCCCGGGCGAACTCGGTCAGGTGGGGCACGGACACCACCGTGAGGCTGCTCACCCGCTCGGGGTGGTGGCCGGCGAGCCACCACGCGACCGATGCCCCCCAGTCGTGGCCGAGGACGTGCACGGAGTCCAGACCCAGCTGATCGACGACCGCGAGTGCGTCCGCACCCAGGTACTCGATCGCGTAGTCTGCGACGTCCTCCGGACGGGCGCCGGTCGAATAGCCACGCTGAGCCGGGGCGACGACCCTGAGGCCCTGCCGCGCCAGCGTCCCGGCGACGGCCTCCCACTCCCAGGGCGACTCCGGGAAGCCGTGCAACGCCAGCACGGTCCCCCGCTCCGCTCCGATCGCAGGCCACTCCAGGACGTCGAGCGTGCCGACCGGTACATCGACGGTCATGTACTGCGGTTCCATGAACCGGACCCTAGCCCCTGTCAGGGAGTCACCGCAGCCGACCTCCCGGTGGGTTATGGGCGGACGACCCCGTGGGGGCGACCAGAGAGCGTCGCTCGTACCAGTCGCGCACCAACCACATCTCCACGACGAGCGGGTCCACGGCGGCCTCCTCCGCCCACGCGGAGACCAACTCCAGGTACCACTGGTACCTGCGAGGCGTCATCCGGCCGATCGACTCGATCTCCGTCCATCCGGCGTGGACCAGGGTGCCGATCCCGGCCGGGTCGACGGGAACGATGTGCGGCTGCGACCACGCCATGCCCAGCGACGACAGGTAGAGCGACGCGAGCGGGAACCCGAGATCGGGCACCCCCCTGCCGGCCCTGCCGTGTGGCGCACCGTTGCGCAGGAGGTTCATCGCCTCTCCTGGCGTGTCCAGCCAGTTCGCCACCTCGTGCAGGACCAGGGGATAGCCGTGGGAGGAGACCGAACGCCACCCGGACCGGTCCCGCTCGGGCACGCGGAAATCCGGTAGCCCCCGACGCACTCCTGACCTCAGCGGGTGACCGGAGAGCCAGGCCGCGCACATGTAGAGCGCGACCACCGACTCCTCCAGGCTTCCCCGCGCCCGGCGACCCGCCGCCCACAGGTCGCTCCTTCGGAGGTATCCGGAACCGGACTCGACCCGGCCGCCGTCCGGCCCACCGGCGACCAGGCGGAGGTCGACGCGGCGCTCGGCCAACCTGAGGTTCCACAGGTCGAGGTCGATCTCCACGTACTCGTCCGCCACCAGCAGAGCCGGGGGCTGGGCACGGCACCACCTGAGACACGAAGAGGGTAGGTCCGGGATGGGACGGGATCCTGTCGTCGTCATGCCCGCACGGTCTCACGTGGGTACGACACCCCGGACCGCCGGTCGGCCCGGCCCCCCGGGGCGCCTCGACTCAGTCCTCGGCGAACGCGTCCAGCGGAGGGCACGAGCAGACCAGGTTGCGGTCGCCGTAGGCGCCGTCGATCCGGCGCACCGCGGGCCAGACCTTCGGGCGCCAGGCCGGCCCCAGCGGGTAGCCCGCGAGGCTGCGTGGGTAGGCGTGCCCCCACTCGTCGGCGGAGACGCTCTCGGCGGTGTGGGGCGCCCCGCGGAGCGGGTTGTCCTCCACGGTCCACTCCCCCGCCTCGACCCGGGCGATCTCGGCGCGGATCGCCGCCATCGCGTCGCAGAACGCGTCCAACTCGGCGAGATCCTCGCTCTCCGTCGGCTCCACCATCAGGGTGTTGGGGACCGGGAAGCTCATCGTGGGGGCGTGGAACCCGTAGTCCGCCAGTCTCTTGGCCACGTCGTCGATCGAGATGCCCACCGAGTCGATGAGCGGCCGGAGATCGAGGATGCACTCGTGGGCGACCCACCCGCCGTCCCCGGAGTACAGCACCGGGAAGTCCTGCCCGATCCGGCGGGCCAGGTAGTTGGCGCTCGCGATCGCCGTGAGGGTGGCGCGACGCAGTCCGTCGGCGCCCATCATGCGGACGTAGGCCCACGTGATGGGGAGGATCGACGCGGACCCGAACGCCGCGGCCGAGACCACCGCGCCCGACCCCAGACCCTCCTCGTACGGGTGGCCCGGCAGGAACTCGCGCAGGTGCTCCGCCACCGCGACCGGGCCGACCCCGGGACCGCCACCCCCGTGGGGGATGCAGAAGGTCTTGTGCAGGTTGAGGTGGCTGACATCGCCACCGAACCGCCCCGGCCGGGCCACCCCCACGAGGGCGTTGAGGTTGGCCCCGTCGATGTAGACCTGACCCCCCGCGTCGTGCACGATCGAGCAGATCTGCTCGATGTCGTGCTCGTACACCCCGTGCGTCGACGGGTAGGTGATCATGATGGCCGAGAGCTCGGCAGCGTGCCGCTCGACCTTCTCCTTGAGATCGTCGACGTCCACGTCACCGTTGGGCCGACAGCCGACGACGACGACCTTCATCCCGGCCATCACCGCGGACGCGGCGTTGGTCCCGTGTGCCGAGGACGGGATCAGGCACACCCTGCGGTCCTCGTCGCCGCGGGAGCGGTGGTACTGCCGGATCGCCAACAGTCCCGCGTACTCGCCCTGGCTGCCCGCGTTGGGCTGCAGGCTCACCGCGGCGTAGCCCGTGATGTCGACGAGCCACTGCTCGACGTCGGCCACCAGCCGGCGGATGCCGCGGGTCTGCTCGGCCGGCGCGAACGGGTGGAGCCCGGCGAACTCCGGCCACGTGATGGGCTCCATCTCCGTGGTCGCGTTGAGCTTCATGGTGCAGGACCCCAACGGGATCATGGTGCGGTCCAGGGCGAGATCCTTGTCTGCCAGGGCGCGCAGATAGCGCAGCATCGCGGTCTCGGTCCGGTACTTCACGAACGCCTCGTGCTCGAGGAACGGCGAGGTCCGGTCGCCGTAGGCCGGATCGACGAGGACCTCCAACTCGCCTGCGTCCGCGACGTCGGCCACATCTGCCCCGAACGCCTCGAGGACGAGCGCGACGTGGTCCCCGGTGGTGGCCTCGTCGCAGGCGATGGACACGTGGTCGTCGTCGACCTTCCACAGGTTCACCCCCCGCTCGGCGGCGGCGGCCAGCACCTCGGAGGCGCGGCCCGGCACCCGGGCCAGGACGGTGTCGAAGAAGTCGGCGTGGACCACCTGGATACCGGCCGCGACGAGGCCGTCGGCCAGGACGGCCGCGTGGGCGTGCACGCGCCGGGCGATCGCCGCCAGACCCTCGGCGCCGTGGTACGAGGCGTACATCGCGGCGACCACCGCGAGCAGGACCTGCGCGGTACAGATGTTGGACGTCGCCTTGTCGCGCCGGATGTGCTGCTCCCGCGTCTGCAGGGCCAGCCGGTAAGCCGGCCGGCCGTCGGCGTCGGTGGACACGCCCACGAGGCGGCCGGGGAGGTTGCGCGCGTGCGCGGTGCGGCAGGCGAGGAATCCCGCGTGCGGGCCACCGAAACCCATGGGCACGCCGAAGCGCTGGGAGGAACCGAAGCAGGCGTCCGCCCCCTTCTCCCCCGCCGGCGTGAGGACGGAGGCGGCGAGCAGGTCGACGCCCGCCGCCACGAGGACACCCCGGTCGTGGCACTGCTCGATCAGCCCGGCGACGTCGGCGACCCGCCCCGAGGCGCCCGGCGTCTGCACGAGTGCGCCGAAGAAGTCTCCCTCGGGTAATCCGTCGTCGATCAGGTTCGCGGTCACGATCTCGATGCCCAGTGGCTCGGCGCGGGTGGCGAGGATCGCGGCGGTCTGGCCGAAGACGTCCGTGTCCACCGCGAAGCGGGGACTCTTCGAGGACCGGTTGGCCCGGCGGAGCATCGTCATGGCCTCGGCGGCCGCGGTCCCCTCGTCCAGCATGGAGGCACCCGCCATATCCATGCCGGTGAGGTCGGCGACCATGGTCTGGAAGTTGAGGAGCGCCTCGAGCCGGCCCTGGCTGATCTCCGGCTGATACGGCGTGTAGCCCGTGTACCAGGCGGGGCTCTCGACGACGTTGCGGCGGATGACCGCCGGGGTGAGGGTGTCGTAGTACCCCTGGCCGATCATCGAGACCGCGACCTCGTTGCCGTCGGCGAGCACCCGCAGGGCGGCGAGGGTGTCGGCCTCGGACAACGGCTCGGGGAGCGCGTCGATGCCGGCTGCCCGTCCGTCGGGCCCCACCTCGTCGAGAATGACCGAGGGGAACGCGCGTTCGGCGAGCTCGTCGAGCGAGTCCACGCCGATGGTCCGCAGGATGTGGGCCAGGCCGTCGGTATCGGGTCCCAGATGGCGGGCGACGAACTCGCCTCCGGTCCGGGCGGTGTGCGGGGTCGTCGTCACAGGTGCTCCTCGAAGGGCGGGGCCGCCCGGGCGGGCGGCCTGCGGGCCGGTGCTACCCTCTCCGCTCTGTCCCCAACCGGCTGAGGCCGGCGCCTGAGAGATTCACGGGCCCACCAACGAGCCGCGCTTTCCCCGTGGGCGGGTGGTCTGTTCCACCGCTCTCCAGAGGCGTTAGACGACTGCACGGTCCGGGTGCCTGAGAGATTCTCGGAGAGGAGTTGCTCCTTCGGCGCCCGCGGCTGCAGCCGCGGAACTCTCCCGTGAGTCGCGTGAACGCACCGCCGAGTCTAGACGACTCCCGCCGATCAGCCCGTTCGCCGCGAGGCGCGGGCGCGCCGGCGGGCCGCCAACTCGTCCTCGAGGGGCTCGATGACGTCCTCTGTGGAGACGGTCTCGGCGGGGAACTCGGAGATCGACCCGGCGAGTTCCCGCATCGCACCCCCGATCCCGATACCGAAGACCCCCTGCCCGCCCTGCAGGAGGTCGAACACCTCCTCCTTGGACGTGCACTCGAACACCGTCCGGCCGTCGGAGAAGAGGGTGATCGTGGCCAGGTCCTTCACGCCGCGGGAGCGGATCTGGTCCACGGCCTTGCGGATGTTCTGCAGCGAGATTCCGGTGTCGAGCAGCTGCTTGACTATCTTGAGGACGAGGATGTCCTTGAACGAGTACAGGCGCTGACTCCCGGACCCGGCGGCGTTGCGGATCGACGGCACCACCAGATCGGTCCGGGCCCAGTAGTCGAGCTGACGGTAGGTGATGCCGGCGATCTGACAGGCGATCGGGACCCGGTACCCACTCGTCCCGTCAGGGATCCCGTCGTCGGGGAACAGCCCGGGTTGCACCTCGTCGAACGTGGCCTGGGTGGCCTCGATGTCGCCTCCGAAGAGACCCTCCGTCTGCGTCACGATGGAGGACGACTCCGGATCCCGGGTGTGGTCGGCCACGATTGCTCCCTCAAGCTGTGGGGTGCCCCCGCTGGCGCGGCGGCACGGTGCCGGATCCTGACGGGCCCGGTTCCTGAACGTGTGAACACCATCGGTGTAGTTCACTGGGAGCAACGCTAGGCCCGCGCGAGGCTGCGATCAATAGGACACGCGGTAAACCTCAACCTCAAGTTGAACTTGAGACATAGTCGCGACCTGCCAACTGGTGCTGGAGTGACTCTTGTGAGTGTCGAAATACCTGGTCACAGCGGTCAGGATGTGCGGCCGCCGGGCTCCCGCGGGGCGTCGCCACCGCCGAGAAAGTCGTCCGGGCTCACCTGGTCGAGGAACTCACGGAACGCCTCGACCTCCTCCTCGCCCTGCTCCACCAGAGAGATACCGACCTCGTCGAGGACCTCCCGGCTGACGAGGACCGGTGCCGACGTCCTCAGCGCCACCGCCACGGCGTCCGACGGGCGAGCGGACACCCGTCGCCCCTCGAAGACGAGCTCGGCGAGGAAGGTCCCCTCGGAGACCCCCACGATCTCCACCTGTTCGAGCGGGTGGGAGAAGGTCTCGAGGAGCGTCGCGACGAGGTCATGGGTCAGCGGCCTGCCCGGCTGCACACCCTGCTGTTGAAGACTGATGGCCGCGGCCTCGGACGCGCCGATCCAGATCGGGACGTATCGGCCACCGTCCTTCTCGTGCAGGATCAAGACCGGTGCGTACTCCGGCTCCTCGAACCGGATACCGACGACGCTCACCTCGCGCATGTTCTGTCCCATGTCCTCCGCCTCTCGCACGCCTACCAGCCTAGTCCCGAACCGCCCGCGAGCGCTCGCGTCAGGATTCCAACGCGTGACGGACGGCAACGGTGACCAGCGTGGAATGCAGCGCCACCGACAGCGCCGCGATCTCCCGGGCCAGCTCTGCCGCGCGATCGCGGGCATCCGCATCGCCCTGCCGGGCCACCGGGCCGGCGATCTGGGTGATCAACCCCGTCTGCCGGTCAGCGGCGGTCCGGAACCCCCGGAGATGACGGACGTCCACACCGTGACCGGCGAGATCGTGCGCGGTCCGCGCGACCAGGACCGCCTCCGGGTCGAAGAAGCCACCCGCACCAGCCACGATGAGCCCGGCGTCGATGAGCGACCCCACGAACTCCGGGTCCACCTCCGACTGTGCCACCACGTCCTCGCGCGTGAGACGTAGGACGGTGTCGCTCCGGAAATCGTCCGGGGTCGACCCCGGCACCCCGTCCGCGCCATGCCGTGGGAGCAGGGCGGTGGTGGACCCGTCCGCGATGGCGGAATCGAGCGCTTCCAACTCCTCGCGGATCACTTTGAGCGGCAGATAACGGTCTCGCTGCGCCGTGAGGACATACCGCAGCCGCTCGCGGTCACCGACGCTGAACCGACGGTATCCGCTGGCGGTCCGCTCGGGGGTGACCAGTCCTTCGTTCTCGAGGAACCGGACCTTCGACACCGTGAGGTCCGGGAAATCCGGACTCAGGAGTGCGATGACGCCGCCGATGGAGAGGTGCCCCTCCTCTGCGGCGCCGTGTCCGGCGGCCGTCACTGCCCGGGCGTACCCGTCAGGAACACGAGGCGGAACTTGCCGATCTGTACCTCGTCCCCGTTGGACAGTGATGCCGAGTCCACCGGCTCACGGTTGACGTACGTCCCGTTGAGGGATCCCACGTCGACGACGGTGAAGGTCCCGGCCTCGCTCCTGAACTCGGCGTGGCGTCGGCTCACGGTGACGTCGTCGAGGAAGATGTCGCTGTCCGGATGGCGGCCCGCCGACGTCGTCGACTGGTCCAGGAGAAACCGTGAGCCCGCGTTGGGCCCCCGCTTGACCACCAGCAGCGCCTGCCCCTCGGGTAGGCCCTCGACACCGGTGACGGCGGGCTCGGACTGAGCCGCCTGCTGATCGGACTCGTTGAGAAGCTCAGCACGGAACACCGAGGTGGTCTCGGCGGTGGCCTCGGGCATGTTCTTGTTCTCGGTCACGTTCGTCTCTCCTCGTCCGAGCCCGGGCGTGGGGCTCACCATGCGGTGCCTGCGATTCTATGTCGGACCGTCCGGCCACGGGGCCGGGGGCGGTCCCTCCCCCTCAACCCTCCGTGATCTTGGAGTACCCGTCCGAGTCGAGGGTCTGTTCGAGTTGCGCCTCGAGGTCGTCGACGTCCGGGATCTCGAGGACGACGATCCACCCTTCACCGTAGGGATCCGAGTTGACCAGCTCGGGCGAGGTCTCCAGGGCGGTGTTCACCTCGACGACCTTCCCACTGAGCGGGGCGTACAGATCGGAGACGCTCTTGGGGGACTCGACCTCGCCGAACGGCTCACCCGACTCCGTCTCCCCGCCCACGTCCGGGAGCTGTACGAAGACGATGTCCCCCAATTTGGACTGCGCGTACTCGGTGATGCCGATGCGAACGCGGGTATCGGACACCCGTTCGACCCACTCGTGCTCGTCGGTGTACCGGAGCTGGTCGGGGATGTTCTGGTCGCTCACTGACGTGCCCTTCTCGCGTGGCTCACTTGGCGTGTACATGTGGCGACATTACACACCGCCGGGCGACTCCACTGAAGTAGATCGGCCGCGGCGCGGGGGGACGGAGCGGGCGATCCTCCAGGCCTGCCACAGGTAGATCCCGCCGCTCCAGCAGTAGAGGCCCACGCCCCAGTACAGGCATGCCTCGCCCAGGATCATCAGCCCCTCCCCTCCGGGAACCCCCGCGTACCCGGCGAGCAGCAGGGGCAGCGACCAGAACAGTGCGAACGTGGCCGCTTTGCCCAGGTACGTGACCTCGGGTTCGATCCCGCGCCTCCGGTAGACCGGCATCGTCCCCACCAACACCGCGTCTCTGACCAGCAGAACCACCACCACCCAGACGGGGATGTATCCGGCGACGGCGAAGGCCACCGGCACGGCCGCCACCAGGAGTCGGTCTGCGAGGGGGTCGAGACGCTCGCCCCACGTCGACCGCATGTTCCACAAGCGGGCGATCTTGCCGTCGAGCCAGTCGGAGACCACCAGAACGCCCAGGAGCCACAGTGCCAGGGGCGGATCCTCCCAGACCAGGATGCTCACGACGAGCACCGGGATCAGCGCGATGCGCGCCAGCGAGATGACGTTGGGGAGCGTCCAGAACCTGTCGCTGACCTCGGGGTCGCGGGGCGGCTGTTCGTACCCGAGGCCGGGTGGCACCGCGGCCGAGAGGTGCCCGTCCCGCGGGGGCGGGATGCGTGCGCCGAGGACCTTGCCCTCTCCCGTCCGCCATTCCCGCAGATCGGTCTCCCGTCTGCCCTCCCGCGCCGCGCTCATCGGAAGGTCGACATCATCCCGGAGAAGACGTTCCCGCCGGCCGCCATCGGGTTGTCGTGGACCATGTACGTCCACGTCGACGTGGGCCGCGCCATGGCGTTGGCCACCAGGTCCACCCCCGAATCGGTGAACTCGATCTCGGCGAACGTCGCCTCCGACTCCCGCACGGCGTCCGAGGCGAGGTCCCTGAAGTGGTCGATCGCGATCCGGTGGAATTCGTCCAGGGGGTTCTCCCTGCCCAGCGCGCGCAGGTGGATCGACTCGCGGACGTCGTTCATCGTCTCCAGGTGGCGGGCCCACCCCCGGTCGAGATGCCACAGCATGATGTCCCGGCACCCCTGCACCACGGCGTCGCGGCCGTGGGCCTCCACGAGTTCGGCACTGCGATCCGGATCGTGGGAGGTCAGCTCCTCGAACGCCTTCTCGGTGAGCAACAGCGCCGCGCGGCGCTCGGCGAGGATCGACCGCTGTTCGGCGAGGAGCCGGCTGTACCGCCACGTGTTCGAGTGGATCGCGAGCATCTGTCCCTCGGTGACCCGCTGTGCGTGGTCGACCGCATCGCGTCCGCGGTTGCCCTTGAGCAGCCCGCTGATCCTGTCGTGCGCGGTGGGGATCTTGTCGGGTTCCAGCGCCGAGGTCACCACCGGGTCGTCCATGGCGGCGAAGAACACCGAGCTGCCGGGGTCCCCCTGGCGTCCGGCGCGACCACGGAGCTGGTTGTCGAGCCTCTCCGTCCGATGCCTCCCGGTCCCCACCACGTGCAGTCCGCCGAGTTCGACGACCTCGTCGCGGCGGGCCTCGTCGGACCCACCCAGTCTGATGTCGGTGCCCCGGCCGGCCATCTGGGTGGAGACGGTGACGTTACCCACGTCGCCCGCCTCGGCGATGATGGCGGCCTCCTCCTCGTCGTTCTTGGCGTTGAGCACGACGCAGTCCACGCCCCTGTCGGCCAGGCGTGCTGCGAGTTCCTCCGACTCGGCGACGTCATGGGTACCCACGAGCACGGGTTGGCCGGTCGAGTGGACGGCGGCGATGTGTTCGACGATCGCGCGGGTCTTGCTGTCGTTGTCGATGTAGGTCCGATCGGCCTCGTCGAAGCGGACGCAGGGGGTGTTGGGGTCGATCTGGGACACGCCCAGGGAGTAGAACTCGCGGAACTGTGCCCCCGCGGCGAGCGCCGTTCCCGTCATCCCGCACACCCGGTCGTACCTCCCGATGAACGCCTGGACCGTGATGCTGTCGAGGATCTGCCCGGCCTCGGAGACCGCGACGCCCTCCTTGGCCTCGACGGCCGCCTGCAACCCGTCCGGCCACCGCTGCAACTCGGCGACGCGACCCCGCGAGGCGTTGATCAGTTGGACCCGGCCGTCCCGGACGATGTAGTCCACATCCCGCCTCAGCAGGAAGCAGGCGTGCAGTGCGACGTTCACCTGGACCAGCGTGGTGCCCACGTGCTCCGCGTCGTAGAGATCGCCGATTCCCAGTTCACCCTCGATGGCCTCGGCGCCGTCGTCGGTGAGGAAGATGTTGCGCCGCTCGGAGTCGGTCTCGTAGTGGCGACCCGGCCGTAGCTTGCGCACCGCGGAGAGGATCTCCCCCGTGGGCGCCTCCCCGGAGGTCGACCCGGCGAGGACCAGGGGGACCAGCGCCTCGTCGACGAGCACCGAGTCCGCCTCGTCGACCAGGGCGACATCCGTGGTGGGTGCGATGAGATCCGCCGGGTCGGTGACCAGCTGCTCGCGCAGGACGTCGAACCCGATCTCCGAGACGGACCCGTAGGTGATGTCGCAGGCGTAGGCGCGGCGACGCTCCTCGCGCGTCGACGACTCGGTCACGTGGCCCACCGTCAGGCCCAGGAGCTCGAACATCGGACCCATCCACCGCGCGTCCCGCGCGGCGAGGTAGTCGTTGACGGAGATGACGTGGACGGTGTGTCCCTGCAGTGCGTATCCGGCCGCCGCGACCGCACCCGCGAGGGTCTTGCCCTCCCCGGTCGCCATCTCCACCACGTCGCCCGCGAACATCCTCAGTGCGCCCTGGAGCTGGACGTCGAACGGCCTCAGGCCCACGGCCCGGGTCGCGGCCTCCCTGGCCAGAGCCAGGAACCGGGCGAGGTCCTCGGGCGACTCACCGAAGAGCTGCAGGCCGTGGGCTTCGTCCGCGAAATCGCCGTCCGCCACCCCCGAGGCCCACTCGTCGAACCCGTGTGACGCCTCGACCGCACTCTGCGCGCGCGAGGTGTCCCGGCCCTGGGTGGAGCCCATCAGCTTCCAGAAGCGGTTGGCGAATCCCACGCGAGGAGTCCTTCCCGGTCTATCGAACAGTTGATGCCACCGTACGCAGCGGCCGAGCCGATCGGCGGCCGACCCCGCCGGTCGCCGCGTCAGCGATTCGGGTCGATCTGTCCGCGCAGCCTCCGCATCGCCTCGGTGGAGAGCATCCGGTCACCGGCACGGGCGGCAAGCTGCTCGGCCGTGAGGTCCGCGGGACTGGGAGCGTGCACGGTGGACGGAGGCCTCACCCCGTTCTCACGGGCGATGTGGTTGAGCCGCGCAGCCTCGGAGACCGCGGCCTCGGCACGGTTCTCCACGGACTCCACCAGTTCGCGGAAGGCGACCGCGCGCTCCACGACCTCCGCCCAGACCTCGTCGATCGCGGCGCCCATCCCGGTCAGGAGGGTGAACCCGTCCCGAGCGGTGGTGAATCCCGGTGTCGACGCCGTCTCGCGGAGGCGGCAGAGATCTCCGGCGAGCCCCACCAGCTCGGTCTCCGCATCGAACTGCAGGCGGATCTCCTCGACGGACCGGCCCCCGCGCACGTAGGCGCGGATCAGCCGGTCGTACAGCCCGCCGACCTCGAGGAGCAGCGCCGTGTACATCTCGGGCAGGCGCCGGCTGTCGGCGCGGATCCGCGGGAGCGACGGCAGCGAATCCACCACCGCCTGGACACGGTGGGGCAGGACGACCCGGCCCATCTCGCGCTGACCGTAGGCCGCTGCGGCGGTCCCCAGCTCGACCATGGTCCGGGGCACCATCGGCACCGGCGCCATCGTCGGGGTGGAGGCGAGGGCGTCGAAGAGCCGGCCCCGGTCCTCCGGGTCCAGATGAACGCCGCGCTTACGGTCCGCGCGGATGTCCTTGATCCGATAGGCGAAGACTCCGGCGCCGCGGGTGAACCCGGTGCGCAGGCCGACGTACTTCCGATCGAGTTCGGCCAGCCGCGTGCGCAACGCCATCCTCAGGACCGACGGCAACGGAGTTCCCAGCTGACGTCTGAGGTCGTGACGCTGCTCCTCGATCACCCGCAGCTGGTGGAAACCGCCGATCGTGGGAAAGGGCAGGTTGCGGTGCAGACGCGCCAGCACGATCCCCGCGATCCGGGGGTCGACGAGTCCACAGGCGATCAGGAGGGCGGCCCGATCGGAGAGCTCGCCCCGGCTCGTGGAGGCTTTGCCCGTGCACAGCTCATCGACGCGGCGGACCAGGCGGGCACGGGCGTCCTCGCCGTCACCGTCCTGATCGCGACTGGTCATACTCGAGCACCTCTCCCCGGCTCCGGCGGTCTCCGCCGTTGGACATCATGGTTCCATGATGCCCGCTCCGCCGAGCGCCCGCCTCCAGTGCTACTCGGGCGTGACCCGCACGACCATCTTCCCGGTGTTGGCCCCGCGCATCATGTCGAGGAACGCGTCGACCGTGTTCTCGATGCCGTCGACCACCGTCTCGTCGTAGGCGATCTCTCCGTCGGCGAACCAGGCCGTCATCCGGTCGGTGAACTCGGCGCGCAGGTCGAGGTGGCGGCCGAGGGTGAAGCCCGTGAGGGTCAGTCCCCTGGTGATGATGGTGGCCATGTTGTCCGGGCCGGGTGTCCTGCCCTCGACGTTGTAGCTCGCTATCGCCCCGCACATCGCGATTCGCCCGCCGTCGTTCATCACGTCGAGCGCCGCCTGGAGGTGGTCACCACCGACGTTGTCGAAGTAGACGTCGACGCCCTCCGGAACCAGTTCGCCGAGCTGCTCACGCACCGGCGCCTCCTTGTAGTTCAGCGCGGCGTCGAAGCCGTATTTCTCGGTGAGCAGCCGCACCTTCTCGGGCGATCCCGCGGATCCGATGACGCGACCGGCACCCAGGAGTCGCGCGATCTGCCCCGCCGCGGTGCCGACCGCGCCGGCGGCGCCGGAGATGAAGACCGTGTCCCCCGGCTCCAGGCGGGCGATCGCGGTGAGTCCCACGTAACCGGTCAGTCCCGTCATGCCGAGGATGCCGAGGTACAGCGAAAGTGGGGCTCCCTCCAGCTCGGGCACGACGGTGAAGGCCGAGGCGTCGGCCTGGACGACGTCCGACCACCCGTGCTGGTGGAGCACCACGCTGCCCACGGGGACGGCAGCGTCGGCGGAGGCGGTGACGCGGCCGACCGCGCCGCCGGTGATGGTCGCACCCACGGCGTACGGGGCGGTGTAGCTACGCGCATCGTTCATCCGGCCCCGCATGTAGGGGTCGACGGAGACGTAGAGGTTCGAGACCCGGACCTCCCCCGGCCCGACCGGTCCGTAGGTGACGGTGGCGGTGCGGAAGTCCTCGTGCGTCGGCCACCCCGTGGGGCGCGCGGCGAGCTGGATCTGGGTGCTGGTTGCGGTGTCGGTGTCGGCGTGGCTGACGTTGGTCATGGTTCGGCTTTCTGGTGAGAACGCGTGCGTGTTGCGGGACCGCGGCGGCGCGGGCCGCTACACCGCGAGCGAGAGGGCCAGGGCGAGGACCGAGACCAGCGGGAGCAGCCCCTGCTTGAGGGCGGCCCCCCGCTTGTCGGGAGCGGAACAGAACAGGACGAGCGCCGCCGCGGCCATGGAACCGGCGCCGGCGATCAGCAACGCGGCCCCCACGGGCACGACGCCGGCCAGGACGAACCCGATTCCGGCCACCGTGACGATGGCGAGGAAAAGGTTGTAGAACCCCTGGTTGAAGGCCATCTGCTGGGTAGCCCTCGCCTCCTTGAGGCTCGTTCCGAAGACCCGCCGGGCGCGCGCGCTCGTCCACATCAGCGATTCCAGCGCAAAGATGACGACGTGCACCAGCGCCGCGAGGGCGGCGAGAACAAGGGAGAAGATGAGCATGATGTGACCTCGTCGGATCGATGGGGTGGTGCCGTGTAGCGGCATATTCTGAACTGATCGTTTCACTATATACTGGACTGAGCATTTCACAAAAGGAGGCCGACCATGGCTCGCACGCAGGGTTTCGACACCGCCGCCGCCGTTCGCTCCGCGCGCGAGGTGTTCTGGGAATCGGGGTACGAGGATGCGGCGATCCCTGCTCTCGAGCGCGCCACCGGGCTGAACCGCTCCAGCATCTACAACGCCTTCGGCAGCAAGCGCGGCCTCTTCGACGCGGCGGTCGAGAGTTATCTCGACGAGGTGGTCCGCCCGATGCTCCGGCCGTTCGCCGCGACCCCTGTCGCGCCCGACGCGATCGTCGTCTACCTCGGCAGACTGCGGAGCACGTTTCTCGACTCCGATTCCCCGGCGTTCGCCCACGGGTGCCTTCTCATCAACTCGGCGACCTCGCCGATCGCGCGGGACGCGGCCGTGCGCGAGGTCGTGGCCGCGTATCGCGAGGAACTCCGTGCCGCAATCGGCCGCGGTGTCCTCGCTCACCGCCCCACGCACGAGGCGGAAGCCAACGCCCGGCTCGCCGACGCCTGCACCGCGATGATCGTCGCGGCGTTCGCGCTCGCCCGCGTCGACACCGTGGCGGCGCTGCAGTGCATCGACACAGCTCGACGCCTCCTCGACGACCACGCCTGATTCCGGCGCACCAGGCTTACACGAGGGCCTGATTCCGGCGCACCTGGCCAACACGAGGACCGTCAGGTGGTGCGACACCCCCTACGGGTGGCCGCGGGGCGCCATACCCCCGCGAGGGGCGCGGCGGCGGACGTACCGTCAACCGATGGGGACTGATCAGTCATCACGCAGCGATCTCCGCGCGCTGGAACCCGAGCTGTGGCCGGAGTATCTGTCGGCCCGGTCCGGGCTCCCGGGACCTCGCGCCAACCTCTCGTTACTCACCGTCGCCGCCGGAATGGCGGACGAGCGCGCCATCGAGGCGATGCTGGCCGACGGCGGCGAGTATCCCGCGATGTGTGCCGCCGCGGCCCTCGCGGCGAGAGCCGACTCCGCGGAATGCGAGGACCGTGCCCGGGCACTGGCGACAGATGACCGGTGGCGGGTTCGCGAGGGGGTGGCCATCGGTCTGCAACTCCTCGGTGACGACACGCTCGAGGTGCTGATCGAGCTGGTCCGGCGGTGGGCCGAGGATCCCGAGTCCTATGTCCAGCGCGTCGCCGTGGTGGCCATCTGCGAACCCCGCCTCCTGCGCACCGCCCCGGCGGCGGCCGTCGCCATCGAGGTGTGCCGACGCTGCACGGACCGCCTCATGGCGCTGCCGCCGACGCAGCGCAAAGACCCCGCGGCCCGCAACCTCCGCCAGGCGCTGGGGTACTGCTGGAGCGTCGCCGTGGCCGCGGATCCCGAGCCCGGGCTGAGGGCCTTTCGTGAGCTACCGACCGACGACCCCGACGTCCAGTGGATCGTCACACAGAATCTGCGCAAGAAGCGACTGTCCGCGCTGCTGTGACGACCGCCCTCTCCCCCGGGGCCGGAGCCGTGGGCAGGGGCCGGGGGCCAGGAGCCGACCCCCGTCTCACTCGTCGCCGCGAAGCGGCACCCCCACGTCCCCGCCCGACTCCTCGGTGATCCGGCGGCCCATCTGCACGAACGTCGGCTCGGAGAGGAAGCCCCCGGCGAAGAGTGCCTGCCCCTGGGCGAACGACGCCGAGCGCCGGATCTGTTCCTCGCCGGCGAACCCGAACACCTCCGCGAGCTCCTTCAGGTCCCTGGGCGAATTGACCCTCATGAGGCCGAGGTTGTCGCACTGGGAGAGCACGTTGGGGTGGATCTTGTTGGGGCGCTGCGTGGAGAGCAACAACCACAAGCCGAACTTGCGCCCCTCGGCGGCGATCTGGACCAGTTGCCGGGTGAGGGCACGCTCGACGTCGGTCTGAGGGTCGGGTGGACAGATGTTGTGCGCCTCGTCGATCACGATGAGGATCGGCTTCCGGTCCTCGCGCCGCGTCCACAGGTGTTCCAGGACCGCCAGTGCCGCGACCTTGGATTCCGCCGGGTGAGTGAAGCCCCCGAGGTCCATCACCGTGGCGCGCGGTCGTTGGTCGATCACGTCGACAACCGAACCGGCGCCCCTGGACCACAGGTCCCACTCGAGCACCTGGAGGTTCTCCATCCGGTAGGACAGCCGCACCTCCCCCGGGTCGGACGACTGCCGGAACGCCGTGAGCGCGCCCGCCGAGTCGAAGCTCTCGGCACGGACCTCCGCCCGCAACAAGACGTTGTACTCCTCCGCATCCGCGATCGGATCGAGGTGGAGCAGCGCGGCCTTGGACGCCGGGGTCAGGTCGACATAGCGGGCGTGCAGCCGATCCGCGGGACTGTTACCCGTGCCCTCCCCCGAACCCGCAGGCGAGTCGCCCGATGAGCGCAGCACCCGGATGTCGAGCTCCGCGAGCCGGGCCGCCTCCGCCGCGTCGGCATCCTCGCGGGCCTCGGGCAGCCTGACGAAGTCGGCGTTCGGGTCGAGGATGACCATCGGGAGCTCGGTGTGCAGCAGCAACTGCTCCAGGACCACGCCCAGCGCGTAGGTCTTCCCGCTACCGCTCTGCCCGCACCAGAACGTGTGGCGGTTGAAGCGACGGGCGTCGAGGGTCACGGACGCCCCCGGAACATCGATGTCTGTACCGATCACGAGCCCGGTCATTCTGTCTCCATTCGATTGATTGCCCAGCGTAACCCACGGATCAGGCGCCACTCGGGGGACTTCGGAGATCCGACAGCGTGGGATCCAACGGTCCGACGCCCCCCATCCACGCCCGGTGGTGAGGCACCGTAGGTCTTCCGTGGGGCCGGCCGGGTGGGAATGATGGGACTCTGGCCGCCGCGGCCGTCGCGCCCGCGGACCCACGAAAGGTCACCCCATGAGTTCCACGCCCCATGTCGACGACCCCGCGGCTCCAGCCGACCCCCGCCGGTTCACCGCATGGCCCCTCTGGGCGGTGCTCGCCGGTGCCGCGGGGCTGGTAGGGACCGTCGCGACAGACCTCCGGCCCGACGCCGAAGTGGAGGCGATCAACCGCGGCGAGAGCCACGCCGTCGTCCCGGCCGACGTGGTGGGCCTCGATCCCGCGATCGGCCGCGTCGGATTCCTCGCGGGCCTGCTCGCCGTCTTCGCCCTGATGGTCTTCGCCGCAGCCTGGCGCCGACACGTCGAGACCCTCTTCACCCGCTCCACGGCCGCCCGGGTCGTGAGCATCGGCCTGATCGCGTCCGCGGGAGCGCTCATCCTGGGGTACGGGTGGCGAGGTGCGCTGGCCAACTACCTCGGCCCGGAGGCGGGCGCGTACGGCGAGGAGGGACTGTTCGTCTACTACATGCTGACCGACTTCGGGGCGTACATCCCGTGGACCGGGCTCATCGCCTCCGCGCTCGCGCTGGCCTGGATGGCGTGGGTGGAGCGGGACGTCTCCCGCATCCTCGGGACGGTCGCGGCGATCCTCGGTGTGGGCACGCTCGGCGCCGTCGTGGTGTCCGGCGTCCCCGGACTGCCCGGGATCCTCATGCCGTTCTGGCTCGTCGTCACCGGGGTCTGGCTCGCCGTGGGCCGCAGCCGTATCGCGCACCCGTCGGAGCACGGCGCCTAGGAGCGATATCGGAGCGGAACGACCGTGGGCGCACACGACCCAGGGGCGGTCTCCCGAGTGGGAAACCGCCCCTGGAATCGTCGTACGAGCGTCGGGCTGACAGGATTCGAACCTGCGACCCCTTGACCCCCAGTCAAGTGCGCTACCAAGCTGCGCCACAGCCCGCCCGCCACCGCTCTCGCGGCGACTGGATCAGACTAGCGCACGCCTGTCGGAGCACTCCAATCGCCTGGTCACTTGCGCTGTCGGCGCTCCTTGACGCGCACGTTCACGCGGACCGGAGAGCCGTCGAAACCGAAGGTCTCGCGCAGGCGACGCTCAAGGAACCGCCGGTAGCCGGCCTCGAGGAACCCGGTGGAGAAGAACACGAACGTGGGCGGCCGGGTGGTGGCCTGCGTGCAGAACCGGATGCGCGGCAGCTTCCCGCCGCGCATCGGCGGCGGGGTCGCGGCCACGACCTCGCTCATCCACGTGTTGAGCGGACCCGTGGGGATCCGCTTGTCCCAGGAGTCGAGTGCGCCCTCCATCGCCGGCACCAACTTGGCCAGGGCTCGGCCCGTGGTGGCCGAGATGTTCACCCGGTAGGCCCAGGTGAGGATCTTGGACAGCTCCCGGTCGATCTCCTTGTCCAGGTCGTACCGGCGGTCCTCGTCCACCAGGTCCCATTTGTTGAAGGCGATCACGAGCGCCCGGCCGGCGTCGGCGACCATGGAGATCACCCGCAGGTCCTGCTCGGTGATCGGTTCGGAGGCGTCCAGCAGCAGCACCACGACCTCGGCGGCCTCGATGGCCCCCCGCGTCCGCAGCGAGGCGTAGTACTCGTGCCCGTAGGCCTGGTTGACCTTGCGTCGTAGGCCGGCGGTGTCGACGAAGCGCCACGTCTTGCCGCCCAGCTCGACGAGCGAGTCCACGGGATCGACGGTGGTGCCGGCGACGTTGTCGACCACCGACCTCTCCTCGCCGGTGAGCTTGTTGAGCAGGCTCGACTTGCCGACGTTGGGCTTGCCGACCAGCGCCACACGCCGCGGCACGTCGGTGGTCTCCCGCATCCGGGCCTTGGACGGGAGTTGGCGCAGGATCTCGTCGAGCAGGTCGGCGGTGCCCCGGCCGTGCGCGGCGGAGATGGCATAGGGCTGGTCGAGGCCCAGCCCCCAGAATTCGGCCGCCTGGAGCTCCGCCTTCTCGCTGTCCACCTTGTTGACCGCCAGGATCACCGGGGTGTTCGAGCGGCGCAGGCTCTTGGCCACCGTCTCGTCCGCGGAGGTGATGCCCACGGTCCCGTCGCACACCAGGACGATGAGGTCGGCGGTGCCCATCGCGATCTCGGCCTGCTGCGCGATGGAGCGGTGCATGCCCTTGGCGTCCTGCTCCCACCCACCGGTGTCCTGGACCATGAAGGTGCGGCCGTTCCACAGGGCCTCATAGGAGACGCGGTCGCGGGTCACCCCGGGGACGTCTTCCACGACGGCCTCGCGGCGGCCGATGATCCGGTTGACCAGCGTGGACTTGCCCACGTTGGGGCGCCCCACGATGGCGACGGTGGGCAGGATCTCCACTCCGTCGAGCTCGGCGCCGATCTCGTCGGCCCACTCCTCGGCGACGGCGTCCCAGTCCGTGTCGTCGTTCCAACCGTCCTCGACGGTCTCCTCGGCCGGACCGGTGGGCAGGTCGAACTCCTCGTTGCTGGTCATCGTGTGTTCCCTTCTGCGGCGTCGCCGTGCGACGCGTCGGTGCCCTCCGCGAGTGCGACCAACCGGTCGAGCACCTCGTCGAGGGTCAGGTCTGAGGTGTCGAGGACGATCGCATCGTCCGCGGGACGGAGCGGGCTCGCGGCGCGGGTGGAGTCCTTGCGGTCACGCTCGATCACCGCCGCCAGCACCTCGTCGTAGTCGGCGTCACGTCCCGCGGCGCGGTCCTGTTCCGTCCTGCGTCGGGCCCGGATCTCCGGGCTCGCGGTGAGATACACCTTGACCTCGGCGTCGGGGAGCACCACCGTGCCGATGTCGCGGCCCTCGAGGACGACGGTGCCGCCCCCGGACGCCAGGCGCCGCTGCAGGCCGACCAGATTGGCCCGGACCTCGGGGACGGCGGAGACCGCCGAGACCCCCGCGGTGACCCGGGCGGTGCGGATCTCGTCACTCACGTCCTCCCCGGCGAGCAGGATGCGTTCGGATCCCGCGTCCGTGCCGATCTCCATCGGCAGATCGGCGGACGCGGCGATCACCGCCGCGGCATCCTCCGGGTCGATCCCGGCACGCAGCACCTGGAGCGTGGCCACCCGGTACATCGCACCGGTGTCGAGGTAGGCCCCGCCGAGCCGTTCGGCGAGCAGGCGGGCGAGGGTGGACTTTCCGGTGCCCGCGGGTCCGTCGATCGCGATCCGGCGCCGGCGGGCGCCGTCCGGCACGGTCGGACCTGCCGGCGCGCTCACAGGCCCACCGCCGAGTAGAGGTCCGAGACCTCTTTGCGGCCCAGCTTGCGGAAGCTCCCCGCGCGCTGGTCCCCCAGCGCGACGGCGCCGAAACGGGTCCGCACCAGCGACTCGACCGGGTGGCCGACCTCGCTCAGCAGACGCCGGACGATGTGCTTGCGACCCTCGTGCAGCACGACCTTGACCAGCGACCGCCCCTCGTGGACGTCGAGCACCGAGAACTGGTCGACCTTGGCGGGACCGTCCTCGAGTTCGACCCCCTCGCGCAGAGTCCTGCCGACACCCTTGCCGACGACCCCCGTCACGGTGGCCATGTACGTCTTGGACACCTCGTACGACGGGTGCATCAGCCGGTGCGCGAGTTCGCCGTCGTTCGTCACCAACAGCAACCCCTCGGTGTCGGCGTCCAGGCGACCCACGTGGAAGAGCCGCTGCCCGGCATCCACGCGGTCGGCGACCAGGTCGCCCACGCAGGGCCGGCCCATGTCGTCGGACATCGTGGTGTGGTACCCGCGGGGCTTGTTGAGGGCCAGGTAGACGAGGTCGTCGTCGAGGACGATCCGGGTGCCGTCGACCCTGATCACGGCCGTGGCGGGATCGACCTTCACGCCCATCTCGCGCACGATCTTCCCGTTGACCTCCACGCGCCCACGGGCGATGAGGTCCTCTGAGGCCCTGCGGGAGGCGATCCCGGCCTGGGCCAGGATCTTCTGGAGTCGTACCGGTGAGCCGTCTCGGCCAGCGGACTCAGTCATGAGTAAGTCACATCTCTTCGTTCTGGTGGTCATGGGCTGGGTCGGGCGCAGCGGTTCTGCGCCGCCCCAGAGGTATCCGCGGGTCCTCCGCGGGGTCGTCGCTCATCTCGTCGACCAGGTCCACGTCCGGCAGCAACGGGGCGATGTCCGGGAGCTCGTCGAGCGACGTCAACCCCAATCTTTCCAGAAAGAGCTCCGTGGTCCTATACAGGAGGCCCCCCGTGTCCGGGTCGGTGCCGCATTCCACGGTCAGGCCGCGGGCCACGAGGGTCCGCATGACCCCGTCCACGTTGACCCCACGGACCGCCGCCACGCGTGACCGGGTGACGGGCTGCCGGTAGGCGATCACCGCCAACGTCTCGAGTGCCGCCCGCGTGAGGGTGGACCGGGTGCCGTCGGTGAGCAGCCGCTCCACATACGGGGCGAACTCACGACGGGTGTAGAGACGCCATCCCTCCTCGGTGCGCCTCAGGTCGATCCCACTGCCGCGGGCGGTGAGGTCATCCCGCCAACCGCGCAGCTCCGCCGCCACCTGTGCAGGCGTCGAGTCCGCCGCGGCAGCGAGCGCCCCCTCGGCGGTCGGCTGGTCCACGACCAGCAGAAGCGCCTCGAGTCGGGCGCGCAGCGGCGGTGACGCGTCGTCGTCGAGCCAGTTCTCGTCGTCCGTCACATCCATTCGTCCCTCCCGCGTGTCACCTCGGCGGCCTCCTCACCCGTCCAACTCACAGACAGGTCACCGAGCGCCTCGTCCTGGGCGAGCGCGACCGCGCGCGCCCTGTACAACTCCAACAGCGCGAGGAACCTGGCGACGACGACGAGGGAGTCGCCGCACCCGGAGACCAGGTCCCGGAAGTCCACCCACTGGCCCCGTCCCCGGAATCTCAGCAGCTCCAGGACACGCGCGGCCTGCTCGGGGACGGAGACGGTCGGGGTGTGGACGTGGGCGACCCCCACCTCCTCCACGGGACGGGGGCGGAACGCCACGGCGGCGATGGTGGCGAACTGCTCCACATCCACCCCCAGCTCCACCTCGGGCAACACGTCCAGGAACTCGTCGTCGGGGCCGGCCGTCCGCGGATGGGAGTGACGGGCGGTCCTGTCCAGCTCCGCGAACAGCTCGGCCACCTGGCGGAACGCCCGGAACTGCAGGAGCCGCGCGAAGAGCAGGTCCCGGGCCTGGAGCAGCGCCAGATCCTCCGGGTCCTGGACCTCACCGGACGGCACGAGCCGCGCCGTCTTGAGGTCGAGCAGGGTGGCCGCCACCACGAGGAACTCGGTGACCTCCTCGAGGCCCGCCTCGCGGCCCAGCTCGCGGGCGTGCGCGATGAACTCGTCGGTCACCATGTGGAGGGCGACCTCGGTCACGTCGAGGCGGCGCGAGTCGATGAGCCCCAGGAGAAGGTCGAACGGGCCGGTGAAGTTGGTGAGGTGGACGGTGAACGCGCGCGTTTCCTCGGCCTCGGCGACACCGCCCCCAGGCGGGTCCCCGGGCGTGTCCCCGACGCCGCTCACCGGACCGGTCACCGGAGCGCTCATCTACCGCGCTGGATGACCTCGCGAGCCAGCGCCCGGTAGGCCTGCGCTCCCGCGGATCTGGGCGCCCACGTGGTGATGGGTTCGCCGGCGACGGTGGTCTCCGGGAACCGGACCGTCCGGGTGACGAGCGTGTCGAAGACCTTGTCACCGAACACCTCGACCACCCGGCCGAGGACATCGCGGGCGTGGACCGTCCTCCGGTCGAACATGGTGATGAGGATGCCGGACAGGTGCAGACGCGGGTTGATCCGGTCGCGGACCTTCTCGATGGTGTCCGTCAACAGTGCGAGCCCGCGCAGCGAGAAGTACTCACACTCCATGGGGATCAGCACCCCGTCCGAGCAGGCCAGCGCGTTGACGGTGAGCAGGCCCAACGACGGCTGGCAGTCGATTAGCACATAGTCGTACCTGTCGAGCACCGGGTACAGCGCGCGGCCCAGCGCCTGCTCCCGTCCCACCTCGTTGACCAGTTGGATCTCCGCGGCGGACAGGTCGATGTTGGCGGGGATCAGGTCCACCCCCTCCACGCGGGTCCGGACCAGCACCTCCTCGGTCGACACGGTGGTGTCCACCAACAGGTTGTAGACCGTCAGCTCCAGCTGGTGGTGCGGGATGCCCAGACCCGCCGACAGCGCGCCCTGGGGGTCGAGGTCCACCACGAGGACCCTGCGGCCGTATTCCGCGAGCGAGGCGGCGAGGTTGATCGTGCTGGTGGTCTTGCCCACCCCGCCCTTCTGGTTGCACATCGAGAGCACCACCGCGGGACCGTGGGAGGTGAGCGGCTGGGGCTCCGGGATCGCCGAGAAACCCTCGCCGGCCGCCGGGTCGTCGGCGCCCAGGAGTTCCGCGCGGGAGAACAGTGCGGGATCCATCGTCCCAGAGTCCTGCGCCACCCGCGTCTCCTCTCGCTGCGTCGTCACCTGCGCCCAGGCCGGTCCCCGGTCACGTTACCGTGCCCGGGGGTGGCACTCGGCCCAGACCTCACGGAGCGTCTCGACGGTGACGAGGGTGTAGACCTGGGTCGTGGTGACCGAGGCGTGCCCCAACAGCTCCTGGACCACCCTGATGTCCGCCCCGCCGTCCAGCAGGTGGGTCGCGAAGGAGTGCCTGAACGAGTGCGGGGAGACCTCAGGCCCGGCGCCCGCCCTCTCCGCGGACGCCGAGACCACGTTCCACAGGGTCTGCCGGGTGATGCGCCCGCCGCGGGCGTTGAGGAAGAGCGCGGGCCCACCTCGGACGGCCAACGCGGGTCGGGCGCGCACCAGGTAGGCGCCGACCGCGTCGCAGGCCGGGCGCCCCACGGGGACCACTCGTTCCTTGCCCCCCTTCCCGCGCAGGATCACCGTGCCCCCGTCCGGGCGGTCGAGACCGTCGAGGTCGTCCACGTCGAGGCCGACGAGCTCGGCCGCACGGGCCCCGGTGGCGTAGAGGAGCTCCAGCATCGCCCGGTCCCGCAGTCGCGCGGGGTCGGTGTCCACCTCGGTTCCGCCGGCGGCCTCGATCACCGCGATGATCCGGTCCACGGGGAGGGCCTTGGGAAGTCGGCGCGGCGGCCGCGGGGGGGTCACGGCAGCCGCGGCGTCGACACGGGTCACGCCGTCCCTGGTGGCGAACCGGTGCAGTCCCCGGACCGCGGCGAGCGCACGGGCGACCGAACTGGGCGCGAGCGCTCTCCTGCCGACGTCCGGGTCGGCGGTGGCGAGCCGCACCCGGAACTCCTCGACATGCGATTCGGTCACGGCCCCGAGATCCTCGACCCCCGCCTCCGACAGGTAGAGCCGGTACTTCTCCAGGTCACGCCGGTAGGCGGCGAGGGTGTGGGCGGAGGCCCCCTGTTCGACGGCGAGGTGGTCGAGGTATCCGCGGATCTGGACCGCAGCGCCGTCGTGACGTGTCATCGCGGTACGGACGGCGTCATCAGGGCAGCGGCCGGCATCATCGCTGGCGCCCGGTCAGCGCCCGGCGAGCATCGCCCGTGCGGCGAGGATCCCGGCCACGGCGATGCCGTTGACGATGCGCCCGTCCAACACGGCGTCCACGGCGTCGGGGAACGGGATACGCGTGACCTCCATATCCGCCTCCTCGTGATGGGCCTCCGGACGGTCCACCTCACTGAGCTCCGTGGCGAGGAACACGTGGACGCGTTCGGTGCAGAAGCCCGGTGACGGGACGATCGAGATGACCGGCTCCCAGGACCGCGCCTCCACCCCGGCCTCTTCGACCAGCTCACGGCGTGCGGTCTCCACGGGCTGCTCCCCCTCGACGTCGCACAACCCCGCCGGCAGCTCCCAGAGTCGCTCCCCCACCGCGTGGCGGTACTGACGGACCAGCGTGATCCGATCGGCGTCATCGAGCGCGATCACCGCGACGGCGTCATCGTGCCCGCAGATCTCACGCTCGGCGGTCCCCCCGCCCGGCATCGTGAGGGTGTCCACGCGCAACCGGACTATCCGGCCGTCGAAGATCTCCCGGCTGGCGACGGTCCGGTAGTCGTGCGACCCGGGGGCGCCGGAGTCGGCCACCGGTGATCAGCTCTCGTCCGCGCGGGCGTCGGAGGTCAGCTCGGCGTCGACGTCATCGACGCGGACACTGGACGTCCCGGCGTCCGGCGCGGCGACGGTCGCCGGAGCGGGCTCCCCCGACTGGTCGGCCCGCCACGGTTCGACCGGCAGCCGCATCTCGTTCTCGTAGTCCAGCGCCGCCTTGATAAAGGCGACGAACAACGGGTGCGGGCGGGTGGGCCGCGACTTGTACTCCGGATGCGCCTGCGTGGCGACGAAGAACGGGTGCTGCTCCCGCGGGTACTCGACGAACTCGACCAGGTGGCCGTCGGGAGACGTGCCGGAGAAGCGGAGCCCGGACTCGGCGATCCTGTCCCGGTAGGCGTTGTTGACCTCGAACCGGTGCCGGTGCCGTTCGGAGATCTCGGTGGCCCCGTACGCCTCGGCGACCAGCGACCCCCTGCTCAGGACCGCCGGGTACGCGCCCAGTCGCATGGTGCCCCCCAGATCGGCGTTGCCCGCCACGGCGTCGACCTGGTCCGCCATCGTGGAGATCACCGGGTGCTCGGTGTCGGGCTCGAACTCCGTCGAGGACGCGCCCTCGAGTCCCACCGACCGGGCCGCCTCGATCACCGAACACTGCAGTCCCAGGCACAGACCCAGCAACGGGATCCCGTTCCTGCGGGACCACGAGATCGCGCCGAGCTTGCCTTCGATCCCTCTGATGCCGAAGCCGCCGGGGATCAGCATGCCGTCGACTCCCCGGAGTGCCTCCCGCGCGCCGGCCTCGGTCACGCAGGCGTCGGATTCCACCCACCGGATGTTGACCCGCGCCCGGTGGGCGAAGCCACCCGCGCGCAGGGCCTCGGTCACCGAGAGGTAGGCGTCGGGCAGGTCGATGTACTTGCCGACCAGGGCGATCTCGACCTCCTCGCGGGGCTCGTGCACACGCCTGAGCAGCTCGCCCCACACCGTCCAGTCGACGTCCCGGAAGGGCAGATTGAGCTTGCGGATGACGTGGGTGTCGAGGTGCTCACCGAAGAGGACCTTGGGGATGTCGTAGATGCTGGGCGCGTCAGGGGTCGAGACGACGCCCTCGAGGTCGACGTCGCACATGAGCGCGATCTTGGACTTCAACCCGTCCGGCACCTCACGGTCGCAGCGCAGGACCAGACCGTCCGGGACGATGCCGATGGACCGGAGCGCCGCCACGGAGTGCTGGGTGGGCTTGGTCTTGAGCTCGCCCGACGGCGCGAGATACGGAACCAACGACACGTGGAGGAAGAAGATGTTCTCGCGCCCGACCTCGTGGCGGACCTGCCGACAGGCCTCCAGGAAGGGCTGCGACTCGATGTCGCCGACGGTGCCGCCGACCTCGGTGATCACGACGTCCGGGCGGCGCCCCTGCTCGTCGGGCGCGCCCATCGCGATGATGCGCTCCTTGATCGCGTCGGTGATGTGCGGGATCACCTGGACGGTGTCCCCCAGGTACTCTCCGCGACGCTCCTTGGCGATCACCGCGGAGTAGACCTGTCCGGTCGTCACGTTGGCGTTGGCGCTCAGGTCGCGATCGAGGAAGCGCTCGTAGTGCCCCAGGTCGAGGTCCGCCTCCGCGCCGTCCTCGGTGACGAACACCTCACCGTGCTGGAACGGGTTCATGGTGCCCGGGTCCACGTTGATGTACGGGTCGAGCTTCTGCATGGTCACGCGCAGTCCGCGCGCGGTGAGGAGCTGCCCCAGGCTGGAGGCGGTCAGCCCCTTACCCAGCGACGACGCCACGCCACCGGTGACGAAGATGTGCTTGGTCGCGGACCGCGACGCGGCTCGGTTCAGTGCCAAGGGGACTCCCGTGTCCAGACGCCGGAATGGATGAATGCTGGTGTGGCTCCGGTGCACCCCACGGGGCTTCAGGCTATCACCGCGCAGGCGCGGTGGGGAGCGACGGCACCGCCGCGGTCGCGTCCGGACGCAGACCGTAGTGACCCTGGCCTCGTGCGAGCTGCTCCGCGAGCGCGAGTCCCGTCGCCAGGCGGCCCGAGTCGGAACCCGCGGAGTCGACGGTCGAGACCCCGTCCTCCCCGGAGGACCGCAGCACGGTCACCGCGTCGTACCCCTGCGTGCCCGTGAGTTCGGCCGACACGACCGTCCCCGCGCCCTCGGCGTCGAGGGTCCGGGCGAGGGCGGCCAGCCGGACGGCGGTCGATTCGGCCTCGCCGGGGCCGGTGACGATCAGGGCCAGCTGACCCGGCCGGAGGGTGCCCTGCTCGAAATCGATGAGCTCGGCGTCGGCCAGGGTGGTGAGAACCGTCCCGCGGTCGTCGTCGTCGAGGTGCGGTTCGGAGTCCTCCGTGCGCAGCAACCCGGCGCGGCCCAGGGCGGTCCCCAGTTGGGTGCCCAGGTCTGCGTCCGCGGCCGGCGCGCGGCCGATCGGGAGGTTCGCCACGAGAGCCTGGACCTCGGCGTCGGCCTCGGGGTCGAACGCCTTGTCGGTGAGGGACACGCGTCCCGCGGTGATC
>NZ_JADDKI010000216.1:0-10497 GCF_015356725.1 Dietzia sp. SYD-A1 | reverse complement strand
GGCACGCGCGCCCGGCCGGCACACGCGCCCGGCCGGCACACGCGCGCAAGCACTGCAGCCACACACGAAATCTCGCGTGTGGCTGCAGTGTTCGAGCGCGGTTGTGCCCGACAGTCGTTCTCGACGGGTGTGGTCAGCGCTCGTCGTCGTCGGCGGGGTCCATGGTCCCGGCCATCGCGGCGGCGGGGATGATCCCGCCGACGAAGACACCCAGGATCGCGACCCCGCCCATCGCGTAGGCGAGGCGATGGCCGTCCCCGAGTTCCAAGGAGGATCCGAAGACCAGCACGATCCCGGTCACGAAACAGAGTCCCACGAGCACCGACAGCGCGGTGGACCTGGCGCGCAGGAGTGTCTGCGTCTCGAACTCGTCGAGGTAGCGCGGCGGGGCGGTGTCCTTGACGTCGATGACGGTGCGCAGCATCGTCCACACCGTACAGATCGCCACCGCCATCGGCACCCAGGCGATCACGATGGGGAGCCAGAAGAACCCGGCCAGGGCGATCAGCGCCATGACCGCGACGCACGCCCAGTTCAACCGGACCAGCAGTCGGCGACGCTCGGGGGTGCGCCAGGAGGGCAGGCTGCCGGAGAGTCGGCCGACGGTCGTCTCGTAACGGCGCTCGGCGGCGGTCAGGGTGTCGTCGGCGATCGAGTTCATGGTGTGTCCTCTGCTCGTGGTGTGTCCGGTGGTGTGCGGCGGTAGATCTCGGTGGACATCGGCTGGAACTCGTCCCGGGAGAACACGGCCTCGACGGGCAGGTCGAACACCGCGCAGATGCGGAAGGCCAGATCCAGGCTGGGGTAGTGGTCGCCCCGTTCGAGCGCCCCCACGGTCTGGGGGTTGACCTCGATCCGTTCGGCGAGCGAGGCCCGGCTGAGTCGGTGCTCGGCCCGCAGGACGGCAATCCGGTTGTAGATGGGGAGCTTTTCTCCCCGTCGCACTGGGCTCATGCAATGCAGTGTTGTAAAAACCCAACGATCTGTCAAGTCTGCCGACGGCGTATTCTGGCTCACATGAGCAGCCTCCACGACATCACCTTCACGACCATCGACGGCGAACAGGCCCGGCTCGGTGACTACGCGGGGCACGCCGTCCTGGTGGTCAACGTGGCCAGCGAGTGTGGACTCACCCCGCAGTACGAGGGTCTGCAGGAACTGGCGGACGACTACCGGGACCGCGGGTTCTTCGTCCTGGGCTTCCCGTGCAACCAGTTCATGGGTCAGGAGCCCGGTGACGAGGACGCGATCAAGAAGTTCACCACCGAGAAGTACGGGATCTCCTTCCCGCTGGCGGCCAAGGTCGACGTCAACGGCCCGGATCGCCACCCGCTGTACGCGGAGCTGACCGCGGTCGCCGACGCCGACGGCCAGGCCGGTGACGTGCAGTGGAACTTCGAGAAATTCCTGCTCTCCCCCGCGGGAGAGGTCGTGGGTCGCTTCCGTCCCAAGGTGGAGCCGGGCGCCCCCGAGCTCACCGAGGCGATCGAGGACGTCCTCCCGGTCTGACCCCGTCCCGGCGCGTCACGTCCGGCCGGGGCGTCACGTCCGGCCGGGGCGTCACCTCCCGTAGGGCCACCGGACGTACACCTCGCCGTCGTCGCTCCGTCACATGGGGCTGCGACCATGGCGACCATGACATCGCGCCCGGCCACCGCCCGCCTCATCGTCTCCGTCTCGGGTCTGCGGGACTCCACTCTCGAGGGAGCGGTCGACCTGGTCGGCGACCTCGAACGGCGACGCGTGCCAGTCTCATTGCTCGTCGCGCCGAGGCGGGGGCGTGAATACCGGATGACCGAGGACCGGGCCACCCAGGGGTGGCTCCGGCACCGTCGCGAGCGGGGTGACTCGATCGTGCTGGGTGGATACGACGAGGCGGCTACCCGACCGCGCCGGCCCGAGTTCGCCGCGATCGGACCTGCGGAGGCGGCAGTCCGTCTCGCCGCTGCGGACCGGATCATGGCCGATATGGGCCTGAGGACGCGGCTTTTCGCACCTCCTCGGTGGAACGCCTCGCCGGGGTGCCTCGAGGCGCTGCCCGGCGCGGGCTTCCGGCTCTGCGCCTCCCTCGTCGGCGTCCATGACGTGGTCCGCGGGACCACGGAGCGTGGACGGGCGCTGTCGATCGGGGAGGGCTTCATCGCCGACGCCTGGTGGTGCCGGGCCCTCGTCACCGCAGCCTGTCGGACGGCGGCGTCGGGAGGTCTGGTGCGCGTCAACGTCTCCGCCACCCAGCTCTCGCGCCGCGCACCGCGGTCGGCGTTGTTGGACGCGGTGGATCGGGTGACCGGGGAGTACGGGGCGATCGCCGGACGCTACGAATGGCCGGCGGTCGCACTGGCCCCCGCGGCCTGAGCCATTCGGTGGCCCCGCCGACTCCTAGTACGATTGGCAGCCGAGCCCCGGCCGGTCCGGGTCCGCCCCCGCGTTTCCACCGATCGAGGAGATCCACCGTGGCCCGAGTCGTCGTCGAAGTCATGCCCAAGGCCGAGATCCTCGATCCGCAGGGGCAGGCCATCCACCGGGCCCTGGGCCGTCTCGGCCACACGGGCGTGACCGACGTCCGTCAGGGCAAGCGGTTCGAGCTCGAGGTGTCCGACGAGGTGTCCGACGCCGAACTCGAGGAGATCGCGTCGTCGCTCCTGGCCAACACGGTCATCGAGGACTGGACGGTCGTGCGCGTGGACACCGCGGAGGTGGCCTCGTGAGCGCACGGGTCGGCGTCATCACCTTCCCCGGCACGCTCGACGACATCGACGCCTCGCGGGCCGTGACCAGGTCCGGCGCGGAGGCCGTCTCGTTGTGGCACGACGACGCCGACCTCAAGGGGGTCGACGCCGTGGTGGTGCCCGGCGGATTCTCCTACGGCGACTACCTGCGTTGCGGCGCGATCGCCTCGATGGCACCCGTCATGGGCGAGGTCATCGCGGCCGCCCGGGGAGGGATGCCGGTGCTGGGCATCTGCAACGGCTTCCAGATCCTGTGTGAGGCGGGCCTGCTGCCCGGTGCCCTCGGGCGCAACCGCGACATGCACTTCGTGTGCCGCGACGAGTGGCTGCGCGTGGAGAACACCGACACCGCGTGGACCGGGCGGTTCGAGCAGGGGGCCGAGATCCTCATCCCCCTCAAGTCCGGCGAGGGGCGCTTCATGGCCACGGCGGAGACGATCGCGCAGCTCGAGGGCGAGGGGCGAGTGGTGTTCCGCTTCGCCGGCGACGCCCCCAACGGATCGACCAACGGCATCGCCGGTATCTGCTCGGAGAACGGCCGGGTCGTGGGCCTCATGCCCCACCCGGAGCACGCGATCGACCCGCTGACCGGCCCCTCCGACGACGGCCTGGGGCTGTTCCTGTCCGCCCTCGACTCGGTGGTCACCGCCTGACCCGAGACCTCTACTCGCCACGACGGGCCCGCCGGGATCACTCCCGGCGGGCCCGTCGTTCAGCAGGGTGGGTCCGCGATCAGAAGGCCGGGGCGCTGCTCCCGATATCCGCCCCGGCTCCACCGAGGATGTTCAGCAGCAGGCCCGGGAGGATGAACGCGGCCTGCGTGAGGGTGTCCACCGCGGAGGACCCGGTGGGCTCGCCGACGCTGCCCGAGGCCTCTCCGATGATGGGAAGGATGATTTCGCTGACCGAACCGACGAGGTCCATGTGGTCTCCTTTACGTAACCGCCCCGAACGGTCTCGGGGTTGATGCCTGCCACCCTGGTGGTCGCAGGTACAGGCGAGTCTGCACCCGGAGTTGGACACGTGGGGACTATTGCGTCCAGTTCGTTACATTAGTGTTTGCTGAGATTCTGACCCTCGAGTGGGTGTGGGCAGACCGGAGCTCGGCGGATCGCCCGTCCTGCCGGCCCTCATGGATGCGGGCGTTCGATCCTCCGGACCGGCAGCGGTCGCCGGACCCGTGGACTGCGGTAGGCGTGGAATGCGGTAGAACCGTGGGGTGAGCGAATCCACCACCCAGCCCGAGTCCGCGTCCGACAGATCCCACCGGCCGTTCGACATCGTCGTCTACGGTGCGACCGGCTACACCGGCGGCCTGGTCGCCGACTACCTGATGCGCAACCTCCCCGAGGGGGGCGCGTGGGCGGTGGCGGGCCGGTCGAGGGTGAAGCTCGATGCGCTCGTGGCCAGGCTCAGCGCCGAGATGCCCGACGTCCCGGCCCCGGGGATCGTGGTGGCGGACACCGGGGATCCGGAGTCACTGGCGGACATGGCCGGGTCGGCCCGTGTCGTGCTCACCACCGTGGGCCCGTACCTCGAGTACGGCGAACCGCTCGTCGCCGCCTGTGCGGAGGCCGGTACCGACTACGTCGACCTCACGGGCGAGCCCGAGTTCGCCGACCGCATGTACCTCGAGTACCACGACACGGCCGTGGCCTCCGGCGCGCGCATCATCCACGCGTGCGGGTTCGACTCCATCCCCCACGACCTGGGCGTGTACTACACCATGAAGCAGGTCCCCGAGGGGGTACCGGTGGCCGTGTACGGCGCGGTCCACGCCGACGCCCAGTTCTCCGGCGGCACCTACCACTCGGCCATCGGCCAGTTCGCCAGGCTCCGCCAGGCCGCCCGCACCGCAAAGGCGCGGCGCGCGAAGGAGGGCAGGGTCGAGGGTCGGCGCATCAAGTCGGTGACGGGCAAGCCGCACCACGACAGCGTCCTCGGTCGCTGGTTGGTCCCCCTGCCCACGATCGACCCGCAGATCGTCCTGCGCTCGGCGGCCGCGTTGGAGAGCTACGGCCCGGACTTCAGCTACGCGCACTACGCCTCGGTCAAATCGCCTCTGACCGCGACGGCGGGCATGGTCGGGGTCGGGGCGCTGGCCGTGGGTGCGCAGATCGGCCCCATCAGGTCTCAGCTTCTCAAGAGGATCGATCGTGGCGCCGGGCCGAGCGAGTCCCGCCGCGCCCGGTCGTCGTTCGACGTGACCTTCGTGGCGTTGGCGGGTGGGCGTCGGGTGGTCACCCGGGTCTGCGGCGGTGACCCCGGATACACCGAGACCTCCATGATGATCGCGGAGTCGGCCCTGTGCCTGGCCTTCGACGAGCTCCCCGCTCTCGCGGGGCAACTCACCACCGCCCAGGCGATGGGGGACGCGCTCCTCGCGCGCGTCGAGCGCGGGGGTCTGACCTTCGAGGTGCTGTCCACCTAGCCCCGGCCGGGAGCGGATTCGCGGGCCGCCGGGGGCCGACTAGACTCGCCCCCGTGACGACTCACGTGGATTCCATCTCGCACGCCTCCGACACCCCCGAGCTCGCCCAGCCGTGGGCCGAACTCGGGCTGAAGGAGGACGAGTACGCCCGGATACGCGAGATCCTCGGCCGTCGGCCCACGGACGCCGAGCTGGCCATGTACTCGGTCATGTGGTCGGAGCACTGCTCGTACAAGTCCTCCAAGGTGCATCTGCGCTACTTCGGCGAGACGACGACGGACGAGATGCGATCCACCATGCTCGCGGGAATCGGCGAGAACGCCGGCGTGGTCGACATCGGTGACGGGTGGGCCGTGACGTTCAAGGTCGAGTCACACAACCACCCCTCCTACATCGAGCCGTACCAGGGCGCCGCGACCGGTGTCGGCGGGATCGTCCGCGACATCATGGCGATGGGCGCGCGCCCGGTGGCGGTCATGGACCAGCTGCGGTTCGGCCCGGCCGACGCGGACGACACCCACCGTGTGCTCCCGGGCGTCGTCGCGGGTGTCGGCGGTTACGGAAACTGCCTCGGTCTGCCGAACCTCGGCGGTGAGACCGTCTTCGATGAGTCCTATGCGGCCAACCCGCTGGTCAACGCCCTGTGTGCTGGCGTGATGCGGGTCGAGGACCTCCATCTCGCGTTCGCGTCCGGGACGGGGAACCGGATCATCCTCTTCGGCGCCCGGACAGGACTCGACGGGATCGGGGGAGTGTCCGTCCTCGCCTCCGAGACCTTCGAGGAGGACGAGCACGGCGCGCCCGTCAAGCCCCGCAAGCTCCCCAGCGTCCAGGTGGGGGACCCGTTCGCCGAGAAGGTGCTCATCGAGTGCTGTCTCGAGCTCTACCGCGAGGAGCTCGTGGTCGGGATCCAGGACCTCGGGGGAGCGGGTCTGGCCTGTGCCACCTCCGAACTCGCCGCGGCGGGTGACGGCGGGATGCACGTCGTGCTGGACAACGTGCCCCTGCGCGCCGAGGGGATGTCGGCGGCGGAGATCCTGTCGAGCGAGTCGCAGGAGCGGATGTGCGCCGTGGTGGCGCCGGAGAACGTGGACGCCTTCATGGAGGTGTGCCGCCGGTGGGACGTGTTGGCCACCGACATCGGTGAGGTCACCGACGGCGACCGGCTCACCATCGAGTTCCGCGGCGAGACCGTGGTGGACGTCCCCCCGCGCACCGTGGCCCACGACGGCCCGGTCTACGATCGCCCCCTGGAGCGCCCGGCGGACCAGGACGCCCTGCAGGCGGACACCACCGCCTCGTTGGCGCGGCCGACCACCGGCGAGGAACTGCGTCGCACGCTCCTCGACATGGTGGCCAGCCCCGCACTGTGTTCGCGCAAGTTCATCACCGAGCAGTACGACCGCTACGTGCGCGGGAACACGGTCCTGGCGGAGAACGCGGACGGCGGGGTCCTGCGGATCGATGAGGAGTCGGGCCGCGGCATCGCGCTGTCGACCGACGCCTCGGGGCGCTACACCAGGCTGGACCCGTACACCGGCGCCCGCCTCGCGTTGGCCGAGGCGTACCGGAACGTGGCCGTCACCGGCGCGCTCCCGGTCGCCGTGACCAACTGCCTCAATTTCGGCTCCCCCGAGGACCCCGGCGTCATGTGGCAGTTCCGCGAGGCCGTCCACGGCCTGGCAGACGGCTGCGCCGAGCTCGGCATCCCCGTGACCGGTGGAAATGTGTCCTTCTACAACCAGACCGGGTCCACACCCATCCTGCCCACTCCCGTCGTGGGGGTGCTCGGGGTGATCGACGACGTCGCGCGTCGTATCCCGACCGCGTTCGGAGACACCCCGGGCGAGAGCGTCTACCTGCTCGGTGAGACCCGGGACGAGCTCGACGGTTCGATCTGGGCGCAGGTCGCCCACCAGCACCTCGGCGGCATGCCCCCGACGGTCGACCTCGAGTGGGAGGCCACGCTCGCCCGGATCCTGGCCACGTGCTCCAAGGACGGCCTGATCACCGGCGCACACGACCTGTCGGAGGGCGGGCTCGCCCAGGCGCTCGTGGAGTCGGCCCTCGCCGGGGAGTGCGGCCTCAGAGTGGTGTTGCCCGCCGACGCGGACCCGTTCGTGTGGCTGTTCTCCGAATCCTCCGGCCGCGTGATCGTGTCGGTTCCCCGGGGCGAGGAGATCCGGTTCCAGCAGATGCTCACGGCACAGCACATCCCGCACACCCGCATCGCCGTCACGGACCCGGACTCGGAGGCCTTCGAGGTCCAGGGGCAGTTCACCCTCACCACCGCCGACCTGCGCGCGGCCCACGAGGGGACGCTGCCGGAGTTGTTCGGCGTCGACCCCGTGTGAGACCCCTCCTCCGGAGTCAGACCGCTCCGAGTACGGTCGCTCCGAACGCGGCCGCTCGGAGGTGGTCCGATGCGTGACCTCCGCAGGCGCGAGCGGGTGCTCGCGGTGGTCCTGGCCGGCACGGCGGGCTTCGTCGACGCGGTCGGCTTCCTGGTGGTGGGCGGTTACTTCGTCTCGTTCATGAGTGGCAACTCCACCCGGCTGGCCGTCGATCTGGTGGAGGGGGACCTCGGGGGCGCGGGCATCGCGGCCGTCGTCCTGGTCTCGTTCTTCCTCGGAGCGGTCGCGGGAGCGGTGGTGACCCGGCTCCGGCCCGGGGACGACCGCCCGGCCGTCCTGGCCCTGGTCGCCTCCTTGCTGTTGCTATCGCTCGCGGTGCACCAGCTCACCGCGGCCACGGTCGTCGGGGCGCCGGCGTCGATGACTGTCGTCGCGGCCTCGATGGGGGCCATGAACTCGGTGTTCCACTCCAGGGGCGAGGTCTCGCTGGGGGTCACCTACATGACCGGTGCGGTGGTCAAGTCCGCACATCGCCTGGTGGATGCGCTGGCGGGGGGGTCGTGGGCGCCCTATCGTCAGCAGGTCTCGCTCTGGGCGGCACTCGCGCTGGGCGGTGTGGCGGGCGCGGTACTCCAGATCGTCCTCGGCGTGGCCGCGCTGGGCGTCGCCGCGGCGGTCGTGGCCGTCGCCCTGGTCGTGACCGTGTGGGTGCGCGGGCGGGAGCGCCGAGGGGCTTGAGGCAGGGGGCCGAGGTGGGGCCCGAGGCCGGGACCAGATGGCCTGGTTCAGCCTCGTCGCCGTGCCCGCAGATAGGCCTCCCGCGCGGCGAGGCCATGGACCACCTCGTCGATCATGGGACGGACGAACCGCGCGCGGTGCGCGGAGTCTGAGGCCGCCGCGGCGGCCAGGTTGAGGGCGGAGAACGCGGCGAGGGTGAGCGAGACCCGCACCAGGGTCACGCTGATCGGGACGCCTGCCAGCAGGCCGCCGAGACCCTCCGTCGTCCAGAGCGTCCACCGGGTCTCGGTGGCCTCGGGGATCGCTATCCACCCCAGGAAGACGAAGAACAGGAAGACCAGGCAGGCGAACAGCGCGGCCTGGATCAGGGTGGCGATCACCGGGACCAGCAGGACGTTGATCCGTTCGGCGATCCGCAGTTCCCGGCCCGGCGCCCGGGCCTCCAACTCGTCGTGGAGGTCGTCGCGCGTGGTGATGGTCACGAGGAGGACCGTGAGCAGGCCCATGACGCCCACCACGGCGAAGGTCCGCGGCCAGGACAGGGCCACCATCACCTGCCAGATCTCCGCGCTGAAGAACAGGAAGAGCACGGCCAACATGAGGACCGGCAGGACCCGGGCCACCATGTGGCCCATGGTCCCCAGCTCGCGCCGGACCCGCCGTGCGGACCAGCGCACGAGCGAGCCCGCGCCGACGTAGGTGCCCACCAGGACCCCCGCCGCGAGCAGAACGGTCGTGCCCGGGCCGGGGCCGTCATGGGGTTCGAAGGACAGCGGGGCCGCCACGACGAGCGCGACCGCCGAGGCGAGCCCGATGACGGACCCGGGCAATGGGCCCACGCGACGGACCACGCGGGCCACGAACCAGCCGAGGATCGGCGCAGCGATGAACAGTCCGAGTGCCAACAGGAGCAGGAGGATGATCGGATCGCTCACCGCCAGCTCCTCCCATTCGGGGGAGTCCTCTCCGACCCGCTCGAGCAGCGCCACCGCGTAGTCGTTCGAGCGGTCCAGTGCGGAGAGACCCGAGGTGGCCACCGCGAGGCCCGCGCTGACCCCGGCCGAACGGACCAGGATCTCCCGGGCCCGCGTGGACGGGACGATCATCATCGGCAGGCCGAGGTCCCGCAGGTGATCCTCGTGGGCGCCGAGGCTGCTGGCCGGCGTCGGAGCTGTCGTGGACACGGGGGATATTCTGGCAGTCATCGTGCTCCACGCGGACCGTACCGCGGACTATCGTCGAGCCATGCCCACCAGCGAGCGACCGGTCACGTCGCCCGGCGCGGAATCGGACGACCCTGCCGGGCCGGCCGGGCCGGAGACACAGGCCGGGCCCCCGGTCTACGCCCGCCTGCCGTCCAAGGTGCGGGACGACGACGTCCGTCCGGCGCTGCCGGGTCAGATCGTCGACACGGTGTTCTTCGCCCTGGCCACCCTCTCGGCCGGATGGTTGGGCTGGCGACTGTTGGACGAGGTGTGGCGCCACACGTGGTGGCACCTGTTCCTGCTGATCCCGTTCTGGGCGCTCGTGGCCTATCTGGTCCTGCCCCGCCTGCAGACCATGATCACCTCGGTCTACGTGCCCGGGTACTTCATCGCCCGCACCCGGACGTCAGACGGTCTGCTGGGGGACCCGGTCAACCTGGCCGTCGACGGCACGGCCCGGCAGATCCACGAGGCCATGACGGCCTGTGGTTGGGTGCTGGCCGACGACGTCACGGTCCGCTCGTCCTGGGGCATCATCCTGTCCTCGGTGCTGCGGCGGTCCTACCCCTCGGCGCCGGTGAGCCCCCTGCGGCTCTTCGGCCGGAGGCAGTGCCTGGCATACCAACAGGAGGTGGAGGGCAACGCGGCGCAGCGACATCACGTCCGGTTCTGGCGGTGCCCCGACGGCTGGCTGCTGCCCGGCGGCCATCGCGTGCAGTGGCTCGGGGCGGGAACCTACGACAGGGCGGTGGGGCTGTCGCTGTTCACCCTGCAGGTGACCCACAAGATCGACGCGGACATCGACGTGGAGCGCGACTACATCGTGGCCTCGATCCGGTACCACGTCCCCGCCGCGGAGGTCCGCGTACTCGAGAACTTCTCGGCCGGGTATCACTCCCGGAACGGCGGGGGCGACGCGATCCGCACGGACGGCGACCTGCCGGTGGTGGACCTGCGGGCCGTTCCGGTCCCCGAGGTCGCCGCGGCCGATCTGCCCGCCGGGCTGGTGCGGGCCGCCCGCGGGTACGACGACCCCCAGG
>NZ_JADDKI010000215.1:0-2196 GCF_015356725.1 Dietzia sp. SYD-A1 | reverse complement strand
CCACCCCCACCGCGCGTGGCGGTGTCGGGCCAGCGCCGCCAGCCGACCGGGCGGGGCGGCGGCGAGCTCGGCGAGGATCATCCCCGCCGCGAACCAGGAGGCGAACGCCGGGGGCAGGATCTGGTCGTTGACCCGTTCGGGTAGCCCCAGCTCGTACCAGGGGACCAGAGCCCACGCCAGGCTCAGTACCCCCACGGCGGCGATCGTCGGGATCCGCCACCGCGCCGCGCGGCCCCGGAGCCCGGCCAGCGCCCACCACAGCAGCGGCAGAACGAGGTAGAACGACATCTCCACGGACAGCGACCACGCGTGGGTCAGGCCCTCGACCAGCGAGTCGGGGACGTATACCTGCGTCAGGGTCAGGTTGGCGATCCAGGTCGAGGCCGAGGTGCGAGCGTTCTGGGGGATGAGGAGGAACACCGTGGCCACCACGACGAGATAGGCGGGCATGATGCGGACGAGGCGGGAGCGCAGGTAGGACCCCGGTGACCGGGCGGTGCCGGGTCCGCCCTGTCGGGCGTGCAGGGCGTGGGCCCGCCACAGCAGGAAGCCGGAGAGCGCGAAGAACACGGCCACGGACAGGTCGAACCGGCCCCAGAGTCGGTTGATCGCCGATCCCGTGGAGGACCCGGTCTGGAACGCGACGTGAGTGGTGAGGACGGCGATCGCGGCGACCGCGCGGAAGCCCTCCAACGCCGGCACGAAGCCGGTGGCGGACGGGAGAGTTCCGACTTGTCGGTCGGGGGTGGCGAATGCGTTCTTCATCACTGTTAATCTTCTCCTGATGATGGTCCGGTCCGGCGACCGACCCGGGAAGCTACCCGGGGGTAACCGGTGGATCCAGGGCGACTCCAGGAGGACAACCGATGGCACGACAGAGCAGTTCCGCGGGACGGAGGTCGTCAGTGCCCGCACTGGTCCTCGTCGGGCTCGGAGCGTTCCTCATCACTATCGCACTGGCGCTGGTCTTCTTCGTGGTGCCGACGCAGAAGAAGACCCCGCTGGACATCAACACCACCACTGTCACCAACACCACGCAGGGTGCGGTCCTGGTCGGCGCGGCGCTGGCCGGTAACACACCGACCGAGCTCAACGCCGACCGCCCCGAGTGCCGCGCCGGGGGCGCGAACGGCGACGACGAGGACGCGGCCGGCGGTTCGCCCGATGAGGGTGCGACCGACGAGGAGCAGGTCGTCGAGACCCCGGACGGCCCGGCGGCTGACGACGCCGATGTCCAGTTCCCGGTCACCTGCTTCATCGACAACGACATCCCGCTCTACTCGCAGCGCCGCGTCCAGGCGGTGGAGCCGTCGGACTCCGAGGTCATCACGTTCCAGGCCGCGCAGTCGCTGCTCCGCGAGGACAAGACCGGTTCGGACGGGGTCGAGGGCCTGGTCAACGCGTCGATCGACCGGGTCACCGTGGACCGGGTGACCGCCGAGCCGACCGACGAGGCCGTGAGCACCCTGCAGCTGGTCGCCACCGGTGCCGGCGACGAGACCGCACCGGCCGGGTTCGTCCGCCGGGGACTGCAGTACAAGTTCCCGTTCGACACCGAGCAGCGGGACTACGACTACTTCGACGCCAGCACCTTCACCACCAACCCGATCTCCTTCGTCGGTGAGACCACCGTGGGCGGCATCGACGCGTACGAGTTCCGTCAGGAGCTCGGGCCGATCGACATGTGGTCCTCGATCCGGGATCATTTCGCGTCGATCAGCGACGGGTACGACCCCGCCGTGGAGGCCGTCCTGGCCAGCTACCGGCGCGAGGGCATGACCGCGGGACAGTGGGGTCTGGCGGGTGACCCGGAGCGCGAGGTCGACATGCGGCGCTTCTACACCAACACCCGCACGGTGTACGTGAACCCCGAGACCGGTCAGATCATCAACGGCAGCGAGAACATCTACCAGTTCTTCGCCGAGGACCAGGACGAGGCGGAGGCCTTCGTCAACGACGCGGCGGGCATGGAGGAGGAGCGGGCCGAGCCCACCCGGACGGCCGTCCGGTTCGAGTCCGGGTGGAACGAGGAGACCCAGGAGCGGACCCTGTCCGCCGCCCAGGAGACGGCGGACACCCTCAACACGTTCGGTCGCATCCTGCCGGCGGTGCTCGGAGTGCTGGGCGTCCTGGCCGTCCTCGGCGGGATCCTGCTGGGCCTCCGCGGAGGCGCGGGGGGTCCGACCGGCAGAGGCA
>NZ_JADDKI010000214.1:0-3810 GCF_015356725.1 Dietzia sp. SYD-A1 | reverse complement strand
GTCCTGCCCTGTCCGCCCCGCCGGCCCCGGCCACCGCGGCGACGGCGCCGGCCCTGACGGGGTTGCCCGCCGCCGGACTGACCGGCGTGGTCGGACTGCGCGGGTTGGCCGGATCTGCCGGACTTCTGCCCCCGGCCACCCTGGGCGTCCCGGTTCTCCGGGGCCTTGCCCTGCCCGTGCGCCGGACGCTGAGAACCCTGACCAGCGGGTTCGGACGCCGGTGTTCCCGATCCGGCGGGCCGACGGGCACGCCGACGCCGCGGCGGGTTGGCGCGCGGTTCGTCGGGGCGTTCGGCTTCAGACACCCATCGATGCTACCGGCCGGTGTCGGGTGTTCCGTAAATCGTCGGCGTGCCGCCCGTGGATCGGTCCGGACGCCGGGCGTCTGTGTTCTGCGCGTCCCATGCCGACCCCGACGCCCTGGTGGTGTTCCAGCACTTCCCCGACGCCGCCGCAGCACAGGAGTTCCGGGGCGACCCCGCGTACCCGGCGTGCCTCGAGGAGTCGGGGGAGCTGCTGAGCGGGCCCCCGGAGGTCGAGGCCGTGGAGCCGCTGTGGTCCGAGGCGGGCGGACCGACTCGGTAAGGTCTCCGCTGTGACAGCCCGTAACCCCCACCCAGATCCGCGCGCCACCTCGGACCGACACGATGCGGCGGTGTTCTCGGGACTGCAGGACGGCCCGGGCACCCCGCCCGACCCGACCGAGTCCGAGGCGCGGCGGGTCCGGCTCCTGGCGGGCGCCCAGTCCACTCTCAACGATCACGCGGACGTGCTCGCTCCTCTCGCGTCGGCGTTCGTCGAGGCCGGGCACGAGCTCTACCTCGTCGGCGGGAGTGTGCGCGACGCCGTTCTGGGCCGACTCGGCACGGACCTGGACTTCACCACGGACGCGCGGCCCGAGACGGTCCGGGGGATCCTCGAGACCTACGCGGACACGGTCTGGGACACCGGTATCGAGTTCGGCACCCTGTCGGCGGTCAAGCATGACGCCGGTGGTGTCGAGCAGCAGATCGAGATCACCACGTTCCGCGCGGACTCCTACGACGGGGTGACCCGCAATCCCGACGTGGTCTTCGGGGACACCCTGGAGGGAGACCTGGTCCGTCGCGACTTCACGGTCAACGCGATGGCGGTGCGGCTGCACCCGGACGGACGTCACGAGTTCTGTGACCCCCTCGACGGGATGGAGGCCCTGCTCGCGGGGGTCCTGGACACCCCTGCGGCCCCGGAGCAGTCGTTCTCCGATGATCCGCTGCGCATGCTCCGGGCCTGCCGGTTCGTCTCCCAGTTGGGTTTCTCCCTCGCCCCCCGGGTGTTTCGGGCGATGTCGGAGATGACCGCCGAGATCGACAGGATCACCGTCGAGCGGGTCCGCACCGAGTTGGACAAGACCATCCTGGGGGACTACCCGATCGACGGGATCAACATGCTCTGTGAGGCCGGGTTGGCCGACCGCGTGTTGCCCGAGGTGCCGGGGATGAAGCTGGAACGCGACGAGCACATGCAGCACAAGGACGTGTACTGGCATTCGCTCACCGTGCTGCGGCAGGCCATCGACCTCGAACCGGACGGCCCTGACCTCGTGTTGCGCTGGGCCGCGCTGCTGCACGACGTGGGCAAGCCGGCCACGCGCGCGGCCAAACCGGGCGGCGGGGTGACCTTCCACCACCACGAGGTGGTGGGCGCCAAGATGGTGCGCAAGCGCATGCGTGCACTCAAATACTCCAAGCAGATGATCGAGGACGTCTCGGGGCTGGTGTTCCTCCACCTGCGCTTCCACGGGTACGGCGAGGGGCAGTGGTCCGACTCCGCCGTGCGCCGCTACGTCTCCGACGCGGGACATCTGCTCCCCCGCCTCCACCGGCTGGTGCGCGCGGACTGCACGACGAGGAACAAACGGCGCGCGGCCAGGCTCCAGGCCAGCTACGACTCCCTCGAACACCGGATCGCCGAGATCGCGGAGAAGGAGGATCTGGCCCGCGTCCGACCGGACCTCGACGGCAACGAGATCATGCGGTTGCTCGACCTCAAGCCCGGGCCGGACGTCGGCCGTGCCTGGGCCTTCCTCAAGGAACTGCGCCTGGACCGCGGCCCACTCGACCGCGACGAGGCGGAGGCCGAACTCCTCCGGTGGTGGGCCGAGCGGAGCACAGACCCGCAGAACGGCGACCCGGCGTGATCGGCGGCGCGGTCGACCGCTATCTCGGCTCGACCGCGGGCAGGGCCGTGGCCGCCGTCCTGGCGACGCTCGGTACGGTCCTCCACACGGTCGGGATCCCGGGCCTCCAGAACCTCCCCCCGTACCGCATCGACCTGGACGTCTACCGGGTCGGCGGGCAGGTGTTCCGGGACGGCGGCGATCTCTACGGCGAACTGCCCCGGCTGGCGGAGGGGGCCCACCTGCCCTTCACCTACCCCCCGCTCGCGGCCCAGATCTTCGCCTTGTTCACGCTCGTCCCGTTGGCGGTGGCCTCGGTCGTCATCACGCTGGCCACGATCGCCGTGCTCGCCTCCGTGGTGCAGCTGGTCCTCAGCCGCACCTGTGCTCGTCCGGTCCGCGAGCTGTGGTGGCTCACGGTCGCGGTGATGGCCGTCGCGCTGTGGTTCGGACCGGTCCGCGAGACGATCGGGTTCGGGCAGATCAACGTCTTCCTCATGGCGTTGGTGCTGGTGGACGTGATCCGTGGCCGGGGTCGCTGGTGGGGCGGGATCCTCACCGGCCTGGCGATGGCGATCAAGCTCACCCCCGCGGTGTTCCTGTTGTACTTCGCGCTGCGTCGCGACTGGAGGGGTCTGGGGACCGCGGTCCTCGCCGCGCTCGCCTTCACCGGCCTCGGTCACCTGCTGACCCCGGCCGACTCGGCCCGCTACTGGTCGTTCGCGATCCGGGATCCCGCCCGAATCGGCGCACTGTCGTTCTCCTCCAATCAGTCGGTCAACGGGTTCGTGTACCGCCTCGGTCTCGAGGGCTCGGCGGCATCGGTGGCGTGGTTCGTGGTGTCCGCGCTGGTGGGCCTGGGTATCGCCTGGGTGGCGTGGCGGCTGCTGCGCCACGGGCACGAGGTCGCCGCCGCCGTCGCGGTGGGGTTCGTCGCGCTGTTCTGCTCGCCGGTGTCCTGGGGACACCACTGGGTCTGGTCGGTGCCGGCCGTCGTTCTCACGGCGGTGTGGGTGGCGCGCGCGGCCGAGAGGGATGACGACGACGAGCGTGGCTGGCTCGCCCTGGCGGGCTCCGGCATCGTGGTCTTCCTGGCGACACCACAGTGGTGGTTCCCCCATGACGAGGGGCGTGAACTCGCGTGGGGGCCGATCCAGCACCTCGTGGGCGACGCCTATCTCCTCTGGGCGTTGGCCTTTCTCGTCGTCGTCGGCCTCCGGGCCGCGCGGCTCGGGGATCCGGATCTACACGGGGATCCGGACAGGCCGGTGCTCCTGGTGCGCAGCGACTCCCGCTGAAGGGTCGGTCAAGAGCGTCACTGCCCTCTGTGGAGGGAGGTCGGGTTGTCCACAGATCGCTGCTCGGCACTGGCCCGCGCCACCAGGCCGCGACACCATTTCGGGCATGGACTACTTCTTCGGAGACGGCGTCGGTGAGCCGACGCACTGGCAGGGCAGGCCCGACCTCACCCTCGGGACCGGTGCCGCAGACGCGCTGTGGCTGGACTTCGACGGCGACGGGCACGCCGACGACGCCCTGTGGGACTCGACCGGCGACGGTATCGCCGACCGCGTGGTGACCGATGTGGGCACCGGCGCCCAGGAGGTCTACTCGGACGCGGGGGGCCGCGGGGTGTGGGACGTCTTCGCGGG
>NZ_JADDKI010000213.1:0-9865 GCF_015356725.1 Dietzia sp. SYD-A1 | reverse complement strand
CGACACGCCCACCGACCCCTCCCCGCGCCGTGCGGCCCCGGCCCAGGGACCCACGCCCCCGGGGTCGTGGCAGACTCATCGGCGACGGCGACGACCGTCACCGCCCCCTGTCCACCCGGGGACCGGCCCTCCTGCCGGCCTCGAGGTCACTGTAGGAAGGCCACACCGCCATGAGCGACAACCCAGACACCCCGATCTACGGCTCCGGTGGTGCACCGGACGCGGGACCCCGGGGGCTGACGCGGGTGACCAGGATCCACCACCTCGCCGAAATGAAGACCGCGGGGGAACCCTGGCCCATGCTCACCGCCTACGACTACGTCTCCGCGCGTCTGTTCCAGGAGGCCGGGATCCCGGTCCTGCTGGTCGGGGATTCGGCGGCCAACGTGGTCTACGGGTACGACACCACGGTCCCCGTGACCGAGGACGAGATGATCCCTCTGGTCCGCGCGGTCACCCGGGGAGCCCCGAAGGCGCTCGTCGTGGCCGATCTCGTGTTCGGCAGCTACGAGACCTCCCCGGCTCAGGCGGTGTCCGCCGCCACGCGGATGATGAAGGAGGGCGGCGCCCAGGCCGTCAAACTGGAGGGCGGCGTCCGGATGGCCCCGCAGATCCGGGCGATCGTGGACGCCGGGATCCCCGTGATGGCCCACATCGGCTTCACCCCCCAGTCGGTCAACGGCCTCGGCGGCTTCCGAGTCCAGGGACGCGGGGACGCCGCTGACGCACTGCGGGCCGACGCCCGCGCCGTGCAGGAGGCAGGAGCCTTCTCCGTCGTCATGGAGATGGTCCCCGCCGACCTCGCCCGGGAGGTCACCACCGAGTTGGACATCGCCACGGTCGGCATCGGCGCCGGGAACGGCTGCGACGCCCAGGTGCTGGTGTGGCAGGACATGGCCGGACACGGCACCGGGCGGACGGCGAAATTCGTCAAGCGTTACGCGCAGCTCGCCGACACGCTGCGCGACGCCGCCCGGGAGTACGGCGAGGAGGTCCGCGCCCGCGCGTTCCCCGGACCCGAGCACTCCTTCTGACGGCGCGGTCAGCCCCGATGACCCCACAGACCACGCTCCGCACCCCGTACCCGCGTATCGCGCCGTACGAGACCGGCATGCTCGACGTGGGCGACGGTCAGGGCCTGTACTGGGAGTGCTCGGGCAATCCCGACGGCGCCCCGGTGCTGTTCGTCCACGGCGGCCCCGGAGGCGGGACCACACCGGAGCATCGCCGGATGTTCGACCCGGAGTCCTACCGGATCATCCTGGTGGACCAGCGGGGCTGCGGACGGAGCACTCCGCACGTCGCGGACGGGGCGGACCTCGCCGTCAACACCACGTGGCATCTCACGGCCGACCTCGAACGCCTGCGTGAGGCGCTGGGGATCGACCGCTGGCTGGTGTTCGGGGGATCGTGGGGGACGACGCTGGCGCTGGCCTACGCCCAGCAGCATCCCGATCGCGTCCGCGGCCTGGTGCTCCGCGGGATCTTCCTGTGCCGACCGTCGGAGATCGACTGGTTCTACCGGGGCGGCGCCGCCCACCTGTTCCCCGACGCCTGGGAGGGCTACCTGGCGCCACTCGTCGCCGCCGAGGGCGCCGAGACGGTCCATCGGGACGGCTTCGACCACGTGGCCGCCTACCACCGCCTCCTACACTGCGGTGATCCGGCAATCGAGATCGCCGCCGCGCACGCGTGGACGACGTGGGAGACCACCACCTCCACCCTGCTCCCCCGGCCTCCCGCCGCGGACGGCGACGAGGCGGACCGGTTCGCCCTGGCCTTCGCCCGCATCGAGAACCACTACTTCGTCAACGATGCGTTCCTCGGCGGGCGGGCCATCCTGGACCGGATGGACCGGGTCGCGCATCTGCCGGCCGTGATCGTCCACGGCCGCTACGACGTGGTCTGCCCGGTCGCCAACGCCTGGGAACTGCATGCGGCCTGGCCGGGCTCCGAGTTGCACATCGTCCCCGACGCCGGGCACGCGATGGCCGAGCCCGGCACCACCCATCACCTGCTCGAGGCGACCGACCGCTTCCGGCCCTGAGCCCCACGCCCGGCTCGGCGAGGGCTTTCGGGGATCAGACGACCCCGAAACGGCGCGAGGCGGCGACCGTGGCCTTCTGGTACCCCGACGGGAAGAGTCGGACCATCGCGTCGATCACGTACGCGTCGGGGCCCACCAACACACGGGCTCGGCGCCGCTCGACCGCGTCGAGGATCACCCGCGCGGCTGTCGTCGCCTCCGTCCGTGCGAACTTGGAGTCGAAGATCGCGGCGAAGGTCGCGCTGTCCAGACCCTCGGCCGCGCCGGCGCTCCTGGCGACCGCGGTCTTTATGCCACCGGGGTGGACACAGGTGACGTCCACGGGCTGGCCACCGGCGAGCATCTCCATCCGCAGCGATTCGGTGAACTGCTGCACCGCCGCCTTGGCCGCGTTGTAGGCGTTCTGTGTGGGCACCGAGAGGATCGCGAAGATGCTGGAGATGTTGACGATGTGTCCGTCCCCGGAGGCGATGAGGTGCGGCAGGAACTCCTTGGTGCCGTGGACGACCCCCCAGTAGTCCACGTCCATCACGCGGGCGATGTCCTTGTACCCGGACTGCGCGACCGACCCGGTGAACGCGATCCCGGCGTTGTTGACGACGAGGTGGACCACGCCGAACTGCTCGACCACGCGGCCCGCGTACTCGGCGACGGCGGCCTGCTCGGTGACGTCGAGCCGGTCGGAGTGCACCTCCACCGACGATTCCGCTCCGATCAGCCTCACCGTCTCGGCCAGTCCGTCGACGTCCACGTCGCTCAGGGCCAGCCGGGCCCCCCGCCGCGCCGCCTCCCGCGCGAGCTCACGGCCGATGCCGGAGCCGGCCCCGGTGATGACGACGACCTTGCCGTCCATCTGCCAGCGGGGACGGCGGGAGGTCAGGCCACCCAGGGCGCCGAGCACCCTGGTGATCGGCGCGCTCACCGGAGCGCCTCCTGCCCGGTGGGCACGGCGGCGGTTCGGTCGACCTCGGTCCGGCGGTAGGCGCTCACATCGAACTCCCTCGTCTGGTTGCGGAAGGTGAAGGTGAAATCGGGCCACACGGCCGGGGCGTTGCCCTTGGCGTCCAGGTACCAGCTCTTGCAGCCGGTCAGCCAGACCGTCTTGCCGGTGTTCTCGCGCAGCTCACGGTTGTACGCGTTCTGGACCGCCGCTCGGACGTCGACCGTCTGCAGGCCGCGGTCGCGCATGGCGCGGATCGCGTCCACGAGGTAGTTCAGTTGGGACTCGATCATGTAGATGATCGACGAGTGACCGAGGCCCGTCGCGGGACCCATGAGGACGAACATGTTGGGGTATCCGGCGACGGTGGTGCCCTTATAGGCCTCCATCCCCTCGCTCGCCCAGGTGTCCGCGAGGGTTCGTCCCGCCGAGTCGCGGACGCGCTCGAAGAACGGCGAGTCCGTGACGTGGAACCCGGTGGCCACCACCAGCACGTCCGCCGGGTGCTCCGCGCCGTCGGAGGTGACGATCCCGGTCTCTGTCACCCGGCTGATGGGCGTGGTCACCACGTCGACGTTCCGGCGACCGAGCGCCCGGTACCAGGTGTTGGACAGCAGAATCCGCTTGCACCCGATCTCGAAGTGCGGGGTCAGAGCGGCCCGCAGCTCGGGGTCGCGCACCGACATCGCGAGGTGCGCGCGCCCGAGCGCCTTGATCGGGGCGAGTGCGGCCCGGGTCCGGGTCAGTCCCACGACCTGGAGCTCACGGCTCGCGTACTGCAGGCCCCGGACCGCGCGCTGCAGACCGGGGACCCTGCGGTAGAGGGCGCGCTCGAACCCCGGGTACTTCCGGTCGATGCGGGGCAGCACCCAGGGCGCGGTGCGTTGGTAGACGTCCAGGTGCTCGACGGCCGGGGCGATGGACGGCACCACCTGGATCGCGGAGGCTCCGGTGCCGATCACCGCGACGCGCCGACCCGCCAGGGGGACCGAGTGGTCCCAGCGGGCAGTGTGGAAGACGGGGCCCGCGAAGTCGTCGATACCGTCGATCTCCGGGAGCTTGGGCTCGCACAGCGCACCGACGCCCAGGACCAGCACTCGCGCGTCGTACTCCCCCGCCGTGGTGCTCACCGTCCACCGGCCGCGGTTCTCGTCGTACTGCGCCGAGGTGACGTCGACGCCGAACCTGATCTTGTCCCGGACCCCGTGGTCGTGCGTGACGCCACGGATGTAGTCGTAGATCTCGCCCTGGGGGGAGAACGCCCGCGACCACTCCGGGTTGAGGGCGAAGGAATACGAGTACAGGTGGGATGGCACATCGCACGCCGCCCCCGGATAGGAGTTGTCGCGCCAGGTGCCACCCACGTCCTGGCCCCGCTCGACCACGATGAGGTCGTCTACCCCCTCCTCGGTGAGTCTGATGGCCGCCCCGAGTCCGGAGAATCCGGCCCCCACGACGAGGACGTCGACTCGTGTCGTCTGATCCACTTCTTCTCCCCACGGCGAGCATGTGATCGGAACCACTGCGATCTTACCCGCAAGTAAGTCCGAGCCGGCACGGGACGTCGACAAATGGTGGGTGGCGGCCCGGTCGCGACGCACCGGACCCGATGTTCACCCGGGCCTGATACAACCAGTCCATGACGATCAGCGAGACGGTGGAGATCGAGAGCAAGTTCGAGGTCGACCCCGACACCCCGATCCCCGCCGCGGACGCCTTCGCCCCCCTGCTCGCGGACGACCCCGTCGTGCACGAACTCTCGGCCACGTACTACGACACCGCCGACCTCAGCCTCACCCGCCACAAGGTCACCCTCAGACGCCGTACCGGCGGCGACGATTCCGGCTGGCACCTCAAGCTCCCCTCCGAGGCCGGACGGGTGGAGCTGCGGCTCCCGCTCGACCACGGCGACGACGTTCCGGCCGAACTCGTGGCCGCGGTGGCAGGGCTGGTCCGCCGCCGACCGCTCGCGCCCGTGGCCCGCGTGGACAACAGGAGACATGTGATGCTCCTGCGCGATCCCGACGGAGCCGCCGTCGTGGAGTTCTGCGACGACCGCGTCTCGACGCAGTCGTTCGCCACCGGGAACGCGGACGGGGACTGGCGGGAATGGGAGGTGGAACTGGTCGATCCGTCCCGGCCCGGAGCGAGGGGCCATCTCGACACCGTCGCCACCGCGTGCACCTCCGCCGGGGCCACGACCTCGTCGTCGTCGTCCAAACTCGCCCGCGCCCTCGGCCCCCTCCCCTCGCCGGACGACGCGGGCGTCTCCGCGGTGAGGGACGCCCTGCGGGAGGACCTCGACAAGGTACTCGACCACGATCCCGCCGCCCGGCGCGTCACCATGGTGGGCGTTCACCAGATGCGCGTGGCGGTCCGTGGCCTGCGCAGCACCATCAGCTCGTTCGCCGAGGAGCTCGAGGCGGAGACCGAGGGCACGGAGATCGACCTGGCCGACCTGCTCGACGAGCTCAAGGTTCTCGCCGCGGTCCTGGGTAAGGTCCGCGACATCCAGGTGGTCGACCAGCGGCTCGGAGGGCTGGCCGCCGAGTACCCGGACGACGTCGTGAGCCCGCTGACCAGGCAGCGACTGAGCGACGAGCTCGCTTCCGAGGAGCGACGTGCCGGCGCGCGGGTGACGGAGGCGTTGGGGTCCGACCGCTACCTCGCCCTGCTCGACCGGCTGCACCTGCTCGTCGACGTCGCCGGCACCGGCTCGGGTGGCCGCTCCGGCACCGACTCGGGCTCCGGATCGGGGCCCCGTTCCGGGGACACCGCGCCGACCTCGAAGAAGCGCAGGCGCGAGGCCCAGGACATGGTCCTGCGAGGAGTCGACCGACAGTTCGCCAAGTTCACCAAGGCCCGCACCCGCACCGAGCGCGACCTCGACTCGCTCGAGCTGACCCTGGCCCAACGCGAGGAACTGACCCACGTGGTCCGTAAGCGCGCCAAGGCACTGCGGCGCAACGTCGGCGCCCTCCGGGAGTCGGACGGACTGACCGTCGCGCCGCTGCGCACCGCGTGCCAGCGACTGCACACCGTGCTCGGCGACGTCCAGGACAGCGTGACCGCCCGGATGTGGATCCGGCGGATCGCCAGGCGGGCGGAGTCCGCGGGCGAGCCGACCTTCGGTTTCGGCGTGCTCTTCGAGCACGAGCGCGGCTTCTCCGAGCGCGCGCTGGCCGGGTTCGAGAGCGATGCGGCCACCGTCACCGCCGCCTACCGAGAGCTGTCGGAATCCCGGCGCGCGGCGCGGCGGAGGAAGACGACGAACAAGAAGAAGAAGAAGAAGGGCACCGGCACGTAGCGCCGCCCTTCTCAGTCCTTCTCGTCCTCTGCGTCCCACGCCTCGTTGCGGGCCTTCGCCTTGTCCAGCGCGGCCTCGGCCTCGCCGCGGGTGGCGTAAGGGCCCATGCGGTTGTCCCAGTTGGTCACCTTGCCCTGCAACGCCTGGCCCGTGCCGATGTCGTAGTACCACTGTTCTTCCGACATGACGGGCCTCCTGGGATCGTCCGGTGATCTGCCGACCCGTCCGACTCTACCCGGGGTTGCGACCCGGCTGGCTCCGTCTCACCGACTTGCGCGCCCACTTCGGCTCGCGCGGCGGATTCGCCCGGGGATTCCGGCGATGCGCGTGCGGAATGGACCCGAGACGCCGCGCAAGCCCAGCGAGGCGCGCACACGTCAAGATCGAGGCGAACGAGCCGGCCTGTAAGCCGGATCCTGTGCCCCTCCGCGGACGGAGAGGCGACGACCATCCATCTGGGCACACCGTCGCCGGGTACCTCGAGCGGTCCACCCGCGGACTCGGGCGAGCAGCCCTCTCGTGCATCTCTGCACTCCATCCGCGCAGCCGCACCGCGGGCGGTGCGGCCTTCGACCTTGCTCCGGGTGGGGTTTACCTAGCCGCCCCGGTCACCCGGGGCGCTGGTGCGCTCTTACCGCACCGTTTCACCCTTACCGCGCTCGCGGGCGCGGCGGTCTGTTTTCTGTGGCACTGTCCCGCGGGTCACCCCGGGTTGCTGTTAACAACCACCCTGCTCTGTGGAGTCCGGACTTTCCTCGGACCGGGGCCTGCCACCTGGTGGCGCCGGTTCCCCTGCCCGCGGCCGTCCGGCCGACTCGTTCGCCCTGGCGAGTCTAGTCGAGGTGCGAGGTGTCGTTGACCAGGTGCACCGACGTGGGACCGTCGGGATAGAACCGCACGTCGGACACCGAGGCCAGGTCCAGGTGGAGCCGGAAGAGCAGCTCGTCGCCGGCGTCGAGGGCCGCCCTGATCGCGAGCTTGATGGGCGTGACGTGACTGACCACGGCCACCACGCCGCCCGGGTTCTCGGAGACGATCCGGCGCAGTCCCCGCTCGACCCGGGCGCGGACCACGGCGAAGCTCTCGCCCCCGGGGGGCGGCACGGCGGTGTCAGACATCCAGCGTGAGTGCAGAGCGGGGTCCTGCTCCGCGGCCTCGGAGAAGGTCAGACCCTCCCAGAGTCCGAAATCCGTCTCGATGAGGTCGTCCTCGACAACCAGCGGGACTCCCGTCGCCTCGGCGGCCCGCTCGGCGGTCCCCAGGCACCGGCGCAGCGGGGAGGAGACGACCGCCGAGAGCCCGGGGAGGCGGGCCAACCGCTCTGCGGTGCGCTCGGCCTGGAGCACGCCCAGCTCTGTGAGGTCGGGGTCACCCTGTCCGGAGTACCGGCGGTCCACCGAGAGCGGGGTCTGACCGTGACGGGCCAGCACGATCCGGGTGGGTCTCCCGGCCGCGCCCGTCCAGCCGGGACCCCCGCTCACGAGTTGGCAGTGCGGACGACGATCACGCCGCACTCCGGGCAGGTCAGGACGTCGTCGGCGGGTGCCGTACGGAACGCCGCCACGGTGGTGCGGTCGAGATCGATCGCGCAGGCCGAGCACCGGCCGCCGTTGAGGATCGCCGCACCCACGCCGGCCTGCTGTGCACTACGGGTATAGAGGTCGAGTAGGTCCGCGGGGAGGTCCTCCGCCTGGCGGGCCCGCTCGGCGGTCGTGGCGGTGACGGAGTCCTCGAGGTGGGCGAGTGCCGTGTCGCGGACGGTGGTGGCCATTCCGAGGCGGGCGTCCAGGTCGGTGATGATCGCGCCGGAGTGGCGGACGTCGGCGTCCACCGCCTCGTGGCGCTCGGTCAGCTCGGAGAGTTCGGCCTCCAGGTTCTCCTGACGACGGTGGAGCGATGCCAGCTCGTACTCGAGCTCGGTGGCCTGCCTGTCGGACAGGCCGCCGGCGGCCAACGCCGCGGAGTCGCTCTCGCGACGCCTCCGCACGGCGTCGAGGTCCGAGCTCAGCTTGGCGATCGCGCGATCCAGGTCCTCCACGTGTATCCGAGCCCGCGCGGCGGACTCCACGGCAGCCCGGCGCTCGGCCTCCAACGTGTCCACGGTGGCCTGCTCCGGGAGGGAGCGCCGACGGTGGTCGAGGGAGCCCAGGCGCAGGTCGAGCTCGGCGAGGTCGACGAGTCGACGCTGGAGGGTGGGATCGGCCTTCATGAGGGCCAAGACTACCGCCCGTCGCCCGCCGTCCCCGACGCCACCGTCCAGGGGTCGGTGCGCAGGTCGCAGACGGTCGCCGCGACCCCGACCCCCTCCTCGAGCAACGCCGCGGCCTGCGCACACCACGGGTACTCGAGTGCCCAGTGCGCCGCGTCCACCAGCGCCGGGCCGCCTCCCCGCAGGTGCTCGTCGACGACGTGGTGACGCAGGTCTCCGGTGAGGTACACGTCCGCCCCGGCCGCGCGGGCCGCCCCCAGCAGCGAGTCGCCGGAGCCGCCGCACAGCGCGACCCTCCTGATCTCAGTGTCCGGATCACCGGCGGCCCGGACCCCCCACACGGTCCGGGGCAGTCTGGCGCCGACGAGCGCGGTGAACCCGGCGAGTGTCATGGGCGCGGGCAGGTCGCAGACGCGGCCGAGGCCCGTGTCCTCCGGGCCCGGGCCGGGTCCGGCGTGGTTGACAAGCACGTCCATCGCGGGTACCTCGTACGGGTGTGCGGCCGTCACCGCACGGCGCACCTCGGCCCGCAGTTCGGGGGGCGCCACGAACTCCACCCGCGTCTCGGAGACCTGTTCCGGTTCGCCCACCTGACCCCTCGCGGGGGTGGTCCCGTCGCCGGGCCGGAAGCGACCGGTGCCCCGCACGGAGAACGAACACTCGGTGTACCCGCTCATCCGGCCGGCGCCGGCGGCGAAGACGGCGTGAAGGAGGTCCTCGACGTCGTCGTCGGGCACCGTCACCACCCACCTGTCAACGGTCCCGTCACCGGTCGGGACCAGCGGTCGCCCGGGATCCAGCCCCAGCGTCTCCGCCAGGGCGTCGTTGACGCCGGGCCGCGCGGAGTCGGCGTTGGTGTGCGCGGCGTACAGGGCACAGCCGCCCACGACCAGGCGGTGCAGCAGCCGACCCTTGGGGGTGTCGGCGGCGAACGAGTGCACCCCACGCAGCAGGGGCGGGTGATGGACCAGGAGCAGATCGGCGCCCACGGCGAGCGCGTGGTCGACCACCTCGTCGGTGGCGTCGACGGCCACCACGACCGTCCCGACCTGCGCGGCGGGGTCGCCCGCGACCAGCCCGACACGGTCCCAGGACTCGGCCAACCGGGGTGGGTACGCGTGCTCCAGCAGGTCGATCACGTCGGCCAGGGTGGGCCCACCGGTGGTCATCGTCGATCCCCTTCCCGCTCCGCCCGCCAGGCGCGGACGAGTGCGTCCACCATCCTGCCGTCGCGGACGGCCAGGCGCAGGTGGGTGGCGTCGAGTCCGGGGAACGTGTCACCGCGGCGGGTCGCGATCCCCCGGCGCGCCAGGCCCGCGCGGAACGCGGCGGGATCCGCGCGGGCCGGGGTGCGTACCAGGA
>NZ_JADDKI010000212.1:0-1787 GCF_015356725.1 Dietzia sp. SYD-A1 | reverse complement strand
GGTCTCCGGGCTGGTGCTGTGTGGAGCGGTCACCGCGGTCTCACGCTCCGCCGGCGGTGCGGTCGGCCCGGCCATGATGGCGGTCGCCGACGGCGGGTTCGCCGAGGATCCGGGAACCGCGATCGCCACCCTGGCGGGCTTCGGGACCGCCATGATGCGGTCCGGCGACGGGGTGAGCCGCCAGCGGATCTTCGGTCTCTCCCTGGCCACGCCCCCCGCGGTGCGGCAGAAGCTGCTCACGCGACGGGTGGACCACGACGACACCCTGCGTGGCCTGGCCATCCCCGCGCTGGTGATCCACGGCGAGCACGACGGGGTGGTGTTGCCCTCGGCCGGCCGAGCCAATGCCGAGATGATCCCCGGTGCGCGCTACGTGGGGTTCGCCGAGTCGGCGCACGCACCGTTCCTCGAGGAGACGCCGCGGTTCCTGGCCGAGCTCGACGCCTTCGCCGCCGAGCTGTAGCCGCGGATCCGCGCCGGGGCGACGGGCGGGCCCTCTCGCGCCGGAGTGCGCCGCGTCGTCGTCGCGGGCACAATCGGTGAGGTGACCGTCTCCGATCTCCGCACCGGCGCCGAGGCCCCCCTCCCGAGGCGCATCGCCGTCCTGTCGTTCCACACCTCGCCGTTGGCGCAGCCGGGAACGGGCGATGCGGGCGGGCTCAACGTGTACGTTCTGCAGACCGCCCGTCGGCTGGCCCGCCGGGGCGTGGAGGTCGAGGTCTTCACCCGCGCCACCCATTCCTCGCAGCCGCCGGTCGAGCAGGCCGGCGACGGCGTGCTGGTGCGCAACATCGTGGCGGGGCCGTTCGAGGGCCTGTGCAAGGAGGACCTGCCCACGCAGCTCTGCCCATTCGTGGCCGGTGTGATGCGGGCGGAGGCCGGTCATGCACCCGGGCACTACGACCTCATCCACTCCCACTACTGGCTGTCCGGGCAGGCCGGTCTGGTGGCCTCCGAGCACTGGGGCGTACCCCTGGTGCACACGGCGCACACCCTGGCGGAGGTGAAGAACGCGGTCCTCGCCGACGGTGACGTCCCGGAGCCTGAGTCCCGGCGCATCGGCGAGCAGCAGATCGTGGACTCCGCGCACCGCCTCGTGGTCAACACCACCGGCGAGCGCGACGAACTCGTGGGCTACTACGACGCCGACCCCGCCCACATCGACGTGGTGCCCCCGGGCGCCGACCTCGAGCAGTACACCCCCGGGACGCAGCGCGGCACAGAGCGGGCCCGCCGGGCGTTGGGGCTGGGGCAGCGGTCCGAGGTGGTCGCGTTCGTCGGCCGGATCCAGCCGCTCAAGGCCCCCGATGTGATCGTCCGTGCACTGGCCGAGATCGTGCGGGAGCAGCCGCACCGGGACGTGCGTCTGATGGTGGTGGGCGGGCCCAGCGGGTCCGGGCTGGAGCGCCCCCGTTCACTCATGGACCTGGCCGACGAGCTGGGCGTGGCCGACCGGGTGAGTTTCCTCGCGCCGCGGCCACCCGCGGAACTCGTGGACGTGTACCGCGCCGCCGACGTGGTGGCCGTGCCGTCGTATTCGGAGTCTTTCGGCCTCGTGGCACTGGAGGCGCAGGCCTGCGGGACGCCGGTGGTGGCGGCGGCTGTGGGCGGTCTGCCCACGGCGGTCGATCACGGCCGCACGGGGATCACCGTGGTCGGTCACGACCCGCGCGAGTGGGCGGCCACGTTGGTGGGACTGCTCGACGACGACGCGCGCCGCCTGTCCATGTCGCGGGCCGCCCCGGTTCACGCCTCCCGGTTCTCCTGGGATTCCACCGCCGATGGAC
>NZ_JADDKI010000211.1:0-13693 GCF_015356725.1 Dietzia sp. SYD-A1 | reverse complement strand
GCGCCGCACGGTGTCACCGAGGACGCCGGCGATCCTGCGGACGGCCCCGGTGACGGGAGAGGAGGCCCGCGCCACCGCGGGGACGAGCGGCGCCCGTTCGTAGTCGTCGTCGGCGTACGGGGAGGACGAACCGGCATCTCTGCTGGCGGGGTGGGAGTCGCGACGGGTGGCGGCATGGAGTTCGGCGCGGCCGGGAGAGCCCACCACGTGCACCGCGGCCCCGGTGTGCGCGCTGCGTTGGCGGACCTCGCGGCGCCCGTCGGTGGCGAAGCCGTGCACGGGGACGTCGAGCCCGCCCGGCGACAGATCGAACCCCAGCCAGTCACGGTGGGCGGCGTGGAGTAGCGACGACGGCGAGAACGGGAGCGCGAGCGGCGTGTCGTCGGCGCCGGCCGGCGGGAACTCACCCGCCCAGTAGGGCCGCTCGAACGGCAGCGGCATGCCCTCGTCCTCGACGATCCGGTCGTCCGCCCCGGCGAACGAGCGCACCAGCCGACCCGACTCCCACCGGGCGAACCCGCTGATCCCGTGGTCGGGGTCGTGCGAGAACAACAGAACCGTGGGAGCCTCCACGAGGCGTAACCACGTCTCGTCGGTCGCGGAGGGCAGTACGGGCTGCTCGAGCTGGGTCTGCAGAACGGTCAATCCGGGATACGACCCGACGTACACCTCACCGGGACCAGCGGATGCCGACCGGTTGAGGGGGAACATCCCCAGCGAGGCGAGTGTGACGGTCGGGTGGAGGCGGGAGAGCAGACGCCGGGCGAACCCGGGGTCAGAGGGGTGGCCGGACCTGATGGGAGCGGACGGGTCGTCCGTTCCGACATACCAGAAGGTCGCGACGTGGTGGCCCATGGCGGGTCTCAGTCGTCCTTGCCACGGACGCCGAGCAGGACGTCCTCCCACGAGGGCATGGTCGGGTGCCGACGGGCGGTGCGGCGCTCGGGTTCGGCAGGCGGGTGCTGCAGGAAGTGGTCCTCGACGGGGTCTTCGGGGTCTGCTGACGCGGACCCGGGGGAGTGTCCGGCCTGGGATGTCGACCTCTCGACCGGGGCGGCCTCCGACCCACCGCGCGCGGGGCGGACGGGCGTCGGCACGGAACGGATCGGCGGAGGTCCCGGCGGGAGCGGGGGAGGCGAGGTGACGGTGCGCAGAGCCGTGGCGCGGGACGGATCGAGGAGGCGCTCGGCCTCGTCGTCCAACGCCCGGGCGGACCCCCCGTGGGAATCGGGGACGAATGACCAGGTCGCCGAGGCGTCGTCCGAGAGCCCGGCGGGCCAGGAGACCCGGACGATCCATCCACCGGCACGGTCGCGCCAGGCGTCCCACGCGACGACGTCCGGGTCGACGCCGCGGTGATCGAGGGCGGATTCGACCCTGTCGGCGAGGGTGTCGAGTGCGGGTCCGTCCGGGAGGACCGGGTGCGACGCCCGCGCGAGTTCGGCCGCGGTCGCGCGCTCGAGGAGCACGGGGACGGCGAATCCCTCGATCCGGGACATCGGGACCCCGGCGTCGGCGGCGACGTCCTCGGGGGAGGCGCCGTGCCGGATCCGGTCCTGGATCTCTCGCGGGCGCAGCGTGCCCGTGACGGGAACGCTCCGGGACGCCTCGGGGGTCACGGCTTCTCCGCGGGCGGCGGCGCGGAACCTGTCGTCGAGGGGGAGGGCCAGGGTCTCGCCCGAGTCGGGGAGCTCACACTCGACCACGGCCGAGTCGGCGTCCACCCCGATGATCCTCAGCTTCCGCATACCGCCTCCTCGACTCCTCGCGGTCCCCTGGGCGGCTCGAACGGCGCGCTCCCGGGCCCCGGGCGTTCCCACCATCGTAGGTCAGCACAGCCCACCCGGCGTCGTGACGGGCCGGGTGGGCTGCGGAATTGTGGTGGGCCGGGGGTCAGCCGAGCTGCCCCACCACGTGGTCGATGCACCGGGTCAGTCGCGTGACGTCCTCGGGGTCGATCGCCGGGAACATGCCGATGCGGAGCTGGTTGCGGCCGAGCTTGCGGTACGGCTCGGTGTCGAGGATGCCGTTCGCCCGCAGGGTCTTGGCGACCAGTGCGGCGTCGATCGACGCGTCGAGGTCGATGGTGCCGACGACCTGCGAACGGTGGGCGGGCTCGGTGACGAAAGGCGTGGCGTAGTCGCTGGCCTCGGCCCAGTCGTACAGGCGGGAGGACGAGTCCCGGGTGCGCGCCACGCACCAGTCCAGACCGCCCTGGGTGTTCATCCACTCGATCTGGTCGGCGAACATCAACAGGGTGGCCACGGCCGGGGTGTTGTACGACTGGTTCTTGGAGGAGTTGTCCACCGCGGTGGGCAACGAGAGGAAGTCCGGGCACCAGCGGTCGGTGGCCGCGATCTCGGACACGCGCTCGAGGGCGGCCGGGCTCATGATCGACACCCAGATGCCACCGTCGGAGGCGAAGCACTTCTGCGGCGCGAAGTAGTAGACGTCGGCGTCGGAGATGTCGACGGGAAGCCCGCCGGCCCCGGAGGTGGCGTCGATCGCGACGAGGGCGTCCTCCGAGCCCGCCGGGCGGGTCACCGGCACCATCACACCCGTGGAGGTCTCGTTGTGCGCCCAGCCGATGAGGTCCACGGACGGGTCCGAGGTGGGATCGGGCGCCGACCCCGGCTCGGCCGAGACCACTATCGGGTCGGCGAGGAAGGGCGCAGCGCCGGTGACCTTGGCGAACTTCGAGGAGAACTCACCGTAGGTCAGGTGGAGGGACTTCTCGCGGACCAGGCCGAACGCCGCGGCGTCCCAGAACGCGGTGGTGCCGCCGTTGCCCAACACGACCTCGTATCCCTCGGGGAGGGAGAACAGGGAGGACAGGCCCTCACGGATCCTTCCCACGACGTTCTTGACCGGCGCCTGGCGGTGGCTGGTGCCCATCACCGAGGTGGCGGCGGCGGAGACGGCCTCGATCTGCTCGGGGCGGACCTTGGACGGGCCGCAGCCGAAGCGGCCGTCGGCGGGCGCGAGGTCGGCGGGGATGGTGGGCAACTGATCGCTCATGCTCGTGGGGTGCCGTTCCTTGTGGTGGGATTCTCGATCGTCACCATCCTAGTCGGGGGCGCGTCGGCCTCGGAGTAGCGTCTGGGACATGGGCGATCCCGCACTCGAACCGGCCGACTTCGACACGATGCGCGTCGGATACGGTCTGCACACCAGCCTGGACGTGGGCGATCTGCACGACGGCTGGCTCCCGCTCTTCGCCGCGTGGCTCGAGGAGGCCGGCCACCGGGGTGTGCGCGAGCCCAACGCGATGGTCCTCGGCACCGTCGGCGTCGACGGCAGGCCGTCGACCCGGACGGTGCTGTGCAAGGGCGCGGACGACCGGGGCCTGACGTTCTTCACGACGATGAGCTCCCGCAAAGGTGTGCAGTTGGCGCGGTCCGGGTACGCCTCGGCGACGTTCCCGTGGTTGACGGTGGAACGCCAGGTCCACGTCGAGGGCCGCTGCAGTCCACTGGAGCGGGCGGAGAGCCTGGCGTACTGGCGTACGCGTCCGAGGGGGTCCCAGGTGGCGGCGTGGGCGTCGGAGCAGTCGCAGCCCGTGGGCGGGGTCGAGGAGTTGAACGCGCTCTACCGGGTCGCCGAGGAGCGGCTCGCGGACGTCGAGGAGATCCCGATGCCCGACCGGTGGGGTGGATACCGACTTCGCCCGGACCGTGTGGAGTTCTGGCAGGGGGGTCGGGACCGGTTCCATGACCGTGTGGAATGTCTCCGGGAACAGGGGGGGTGGACGGTCCGGCGGCTGCAACCCTGACCCGCTGACGGGTCGCGCACGCGTATCGGCCCCCCGGGCGGGCACGGCCCGGGGGGAGCGGACCGGTGCACGCTTCGGAGCGCGGGCGACCGTCACGGTAGGGTGTGGCACAGCACATTCGTGGCGGGAGATGCCGCCGGGACCAGTCGTCGGAGAGGGAATCGCGTGACCGCAGGCTCGAACGGTTCGGACCGCAAGGCAACACTGTCCTATCCCGGCGGTGAGCTCGCGCTCGACGTGGTGGACGCGACCTGCGGAAGCGACGCGGTGCAGTTGGGTTCACTGCTGGCCAAGACCGGGATGACCACCCTGGACGTCGGGTTCGTCAACACCTCCGCCTGCACCTCCTCGATCACCTACATCGACGGCAACGAGGGCATCCTGCGTCACCGCGGGTACCCGATCGACCAGCTCGCCGACAACGCCTCGTTCCTCGAGGTCTCCTACCTGCTCATCTACGGTGAGGACCCGACGGAGGCCCAGCTCGCGGAGTTCACCGAGAAGGTGCTCGGGGAGACCGCGCTGCCCGGCCAGATGATGCCGCTGCTGCAGGCGTTCCCGCTGGACACCCACCCGATGCCCGTCTTCTCCGCCGGTGTGAGTCTCTTCGGGACCCACGGGGACGACCTCGACATCGACGACCCCAAGGCCGTGGACCTGGCCACCGCCCGGCTGTTGGGCCGCGGCCCGACTCTCGCCGCCGCCATCGAGCGCATCCGACGTGGCCATGACGCCGTCGATCCGGACCCCTCGCTCGGATACGTCCGAAACTTCCTCCGTATGACGTTCGGGCCGGACTACGAGGTCACCGACGAGATCGCCGACGCCCTCGACATGCTGCTCGTCCTCCACGCGGACCACGAACAGAACTGCTCCACCTCGACCGTCCGCATGGTCGGGTCCTCCGAGGCGCCGTTGTACGCCTCCATCACCGGCGGCATCAACGCCCTGTACGGGCCGCTGCACGGTGGGGCCAACCAGGCCGTGCTCGAGATGCTCGAGCGCATCGAGTCGGAGGGCGGCGACGCCACCGACTACATGGATCGTGTCAAGAACAAGGTGGACGGCGTCAAGCTGATGGGCTTCGGCCACCGCGTCTACAAGAGCTATGACCCGCGCGCCCAGATCGCGAAGAAGCACGCGCACGCCCTGCTGTCGCAGAGCAACGACCCTCTTCTCGAGATCGCGCTCAAGCTCGAGGAGACCGCGTTGGCCGACGACTACTTCGTCGAGCGCAAGCTCTACCCGAACGTGGACTTCTACACCGGCCTCATCTATCGCGCGATGGGCTTCCCCACCGAGATGTTCACCGTGCTGTTCGCGCTCGGCCGGATGCCGGGGTGGATCGCGCACTGGCGCGAGATGCGCGAGGATCCGTCCACCAAGATCAACCGCCCGCGCCAGGTCTACACCGGCCCGGCCGAGCGGAGCTTCACCCCGATCAGCCAGCGCTGAGCCCGGGAAACGGACTCCAGGAGGAGACACCATGGACAAGCCCGAGATCGACATGCCGACCGGCCCCGCCCCCACTGACCTCGTCAGCGCGGACCTCACTGTCGGGGAGGGCGCCGAGGCGGTGGCCGGCGGTAACGTCACCGTCCACTACGTCGGTGTCGACTACGAGACCGGCGAGCAGTTCGACTCCTCGTGGGACCGGGGCGAGTCCATCACGTTCCCGCTCAACGGCCTCATCCAGGGCTGGCAGGAAGGGATCCCGGGCATGAAGGTCGGGGGTCGCCGTCAGCTGGTCATCCCGCCGGACAAGGCCTACGGGACCTCCGCGGCCCTGCACCCGCTCGGCGGCAAGACCCTGGTGTTCGTCATCGATCTGCTCGACGCCTGAGACCGCCCCCGTCTCAACCCGACGCCCCGCCCCCCGTTCCGGGGGGCGGGGCGTCGTCGTGTGCGGGGTCCGCCGCGGCGACCACGGGTGACGGCCGGCGCGCCCTATTCCGCCGGTCGGAGGAACGGTGTGAGTGCATCGAGCACGGCCGGGTCCTCGATCGTCGACGGGACTGTGACGTCCTCGTGTCCGTCCGCGATCTGTCGCATCGTCTTGCGCAGGATCTTGCCCGACCGGGTCTTGGGCAGGCCCTGCACGACCGTGCAGTCGCGGAAGGTGGCCACCGCGCCGATCTCCTCGCGGACCATCGCCACCAACTCCGCCCGCAACTCCTCGGGATCGCGGACCTGACCGGACTTGAGGACCACGTACCCGACCGGCCGTTGGCCCTTGAGTTCGTCCTTCACACCGATGACGGCGGCCTCGGCCACCGCGGGGTGGGTGGCGATCACGGCCTCCATGGAGCCCGTCGACAACCGGTGGCCGGCGACGTTGATGACGTCGTCGGTCCGGCCCATGACGTAGACGTAACCGTCGGAGTCGATGTAGCCGCCGTCTCCGGTGGAGTAGTACCCGTCGAAGACGGACATGTACGAGGAGATGAACCTCTCGTCGTCCTCCCACAGGCCCGACAGGGTGCCCGGCGCCATCGGCAGCCGGATCGCCAGGTTGCCCTCCTCCCCCGCGGGCAGTTCAGTCCCCCCGGCATCCAGGACGCGCAGGTCGTATCCGGGTACGGGCACGGTGGGGGACCCTGCCTTGATCGGCATAGGCTCGAGACCGCGCAGGTTGGAGGCGATGGGCCAGCCCGTCTCGGTCTGCCACCAGTTGTCCACCACGGGCTTGCCCAGCTTCTCCGTGGCCCATCGATAGGTGTCGGGATCCAGCCGTTCGCCCGCACAGAACAGGGTGCGCATACCGGACAGGTCGTACCGGGCGATCTCCCGGCCCTCCGGGTCCTCCTTACGGATGGCCCGGACGGCCGTGGGCGCGGTGAACAGCGCGGTGGCCCCGTGCTCGGCGATCACCCTCCAGAACGCGCCGGCGTCCGGGGTGCCGACCGGTTTGCCCTCGTAGATGATGGACGTCGCGCCCACCAGCAGCGGGCCGTAGACGATGTACGAGTGTCCCACGACCCAGCCGACGTCCGAGGCCGTCCACCAGACCTCGCCGGGGCGGACCCCGTAGACGTTCCACATCGACCACGCCAGCGCGACGGCGTGGCCACCGTTGTCCCGCACGACGCCCTTGGGCAGGCCCGTGGTCCCGGACGTGTACAGGATGTACAGCGGGTCCGTCGCGGCGACGGGGACGGGCCCGGTCGGCTCCGACCCCGCGACCGCCTCATCCCAGTCGCTCCAGGTGGTGCCGGGGGTCTCGGGAAAGGACTCGTCCGGGAACTGGTCCGGTCGGTCGGCGACGATCACCGCACCCGGTGTGTGGCGGGCGAGACCCAGGGCTTTGGCGACCATCGGGAAGTAGGGGACCTTGCGGGTGGGCTCGATTCCGCCGGGCGAGGTCACCACCACCTTCGGCCGGGCGTCGTCGATGCGTATGGCCAGCTCCGGCGCGGCGAAACCCCCGAACACGACGGAGTGCACGGCGCCGATCCGGGCGCACGCGAGCATCGCCACGGCCGCGCGGGGAACCATGGGCATGTAGATCACGACCCGGTCGCCGTGGCCCACTCCCTCGGCGACGAGCGCACCCGCGAAGGCCTGGACCTGCTCGAGCAACTGGGAGTACGTGATGGTCTCGGTGGCCCCGGTCACCGCCGAGTCGTAGATGAACGCGGCCTGGTCCCCTCGTCCCTCCTCGACATGGCGGTCGAGGCAGTTGTACGACGTGTTGAGTCGGCCGTCGGGGAACCAGCGGTAGAACGGCGGCCTGGACCCGTCGACCGCGGTCGTGGGGGGCGTGGTCCAGTCGATGGCGCCGGCGGCCTCCAGCCAGAAGGCATCGGGATCGGTGATCGAGAGCCGGTGGGCCTCGGCGTAGGTCGACGAGGTCGTGGAGTCCGACATCGGTTGAGCCTCTCGTGCGGCGATGCGGCCCCCGAATCAGTGCCGACGGCCTGTGACGCGTTTCACTCTAGTCTCAGACCGAGGTCCCGATACCGCGACATCCGCTCCGCATACCTCCGCTCGGGGGGACGTCGCCTGACCTCGACGAGAGCCGAGGCGACGGCGTCCGCCAGCCGGTCGCAGAAGGCGTCCGGTTCGTCCGCCGCATCGGGTCGCTCGGGGACGACCACGTCGACGATCCCCGCCCGGAGGAGGTCGGACGAGGTGATCCCCTGGGATCGCGCCACCTCGGGTGCCCGGGTGGTCTCGTGGTAGAGGATCGCGCTCGCGCCCTCGGGGGGGAGCGGGGCGAGCCACCCGTGACGGGCGCACAGCACGCGGTCCGCGGGGAGCATCGCCAACGCGGCGCCCCCCGTGCCCTGGCCGAGGATCACCGAGACCGTCGGGGTGGGCAGGGTGACCAGGTCGGCCAGGCTGCGGGCGATCTCTCCCGCGAGACCGCCCTCCTCGGCCTCTCGGGACAACGCGGCCCCGCGGGTGTCGATGAGCAGGACCAACGGGACCCCGATCTCGGCGGCGATGCGCATGCCGCGCCGCGCGGAGCGAAGTGCGGACGGGCCGAGCGGGCTCGTCTCGTTCTCCGCGTCACGGTCCTGGGCCAGCACCACCGCGGACTGCCCTCGGAACCGCGCCAGGGAGAGCAACAGCGACCCGCTGTCCTCGCCCTGACCGGTGCCCGAGAGCGGGACCCGGTCCGGGGCGACACGCTCCAGGAACGACCGGGCACCGGGGCGGTCGCGGCGGCGGGAGCGGACGATGGCGTCCCACGCGTCGGGCGGCTCGGCGCGGTCGGACTCCGGCTCGGGGACGGGCCCGTGCGGTGGCGCCGGTTCGTCCTGACACGGGGGGTCCTGGCAGAGGACGCGCAGGGCCCGCGCCGTGAGGTCTCGTACCCCCTCGGGGGGGAGCACGCCGTCGATCATGCCGCGGCGGGCGAGGTTCTCCGACACCTGCACGCCCTCCGGGAAGGGGGCCTCGTAGAGCGCCTCGTACACCCGGGGTCCCAGGAACCCGATCAACGCGCCGGGTTCGGCCACGGAGACGTGGCCCAACGACCCCCACGAGGCGAACACCCCTCCGGTGGTCGGGTGGCGCAGGTAGACGAGGTAGGGGAGCCCCGCCGACTTGTGCCCGGCCACGGCGGCGGAGATCTTGACCATCTGCAGGAAGGCGATCGTGCCCTCCTGCATGCGGGTCCCACCGGACGTCGGGGACGCCAGGATCGGCAGGCGCTCGGCGGTGGCTCGCTCGATCGCGGACACGATCCGCTCCGCCGCCGCGATTCCGATCGAGCCCGCGAGGAAGTCGAACTCGCAGGCGATGAACACCACGCGCCGACCCAGCAGGGTCCCCTCACCGGAGATGACGGCCTCGTCCACCCCGGACACCCGCGCCGCGCGCTCGAGGGAGTCCTCGTACCCCGGGACCGAGTCGACCTGGGGCGAGCGCAGCGGCGGGCCGTCCCAGGACCGGAACGACCCGTCGTCGAGGACCATGTCGAGGATCTGCAGAGCTCCGGTTCTGGCCATGGACGCATCGTACGGTGGGCGCGTTCACCAGCAGGTATCCTCGGTCACGGGTGCAGGAGAGTACCCCCGCCTCGAGACCGCCACGACCAGTCCGCGACGACCAGCCCGCGACACAGAAGACCGCGACGCACCGGAAGGCCCCGCCGCCATGATCGACACACGCAGGGACGGACCCGTCGCCGTCGTCACCATCGACCGTCACCGCACCCGCAACGCCCTCGACGCGGAGGTCTGCACGGCCCTGCGGGAGGCGATCGAAGTCGCGGGAGCCGCGGCGGAGGGTGAGGACCCGGTCCGGGCGATCGTCATCACCGGGGCGGGGTCGGCCTTCTGCGCCGGCGCCGACCTGTCCGGCGGCGTGTACAACCTGAACTTCTACGACGCCCACGCCGCGATGCTCGAGGCGGTGGAGTCGGTGCCGGTCCCCGTCATCGCGGCCGTCAACGGGCCCGCAGTCGGCGCCGGGGTCCAGCTCGCCCTGGCCGCCGATCTCCGCGTCGTGGCCCCCGGCGCGGTGTTCGCGGTACCCGTCGTGAAGGTGGGGTTGGCCCTGGACAACTGGACCATCAAGCGGCTCGCCAACGTGGTCGGGGGAGGACACGCGCGGTCGGTCCTCATGACCGCGCGTCCGGTGGGCGCGGAGGAGGCGGCCCGGATCGGCCTGGCCAACGAGATCGGTGACCTCGACACGGCGATGGAACTCGCCGCGGAGATCGCGCGGTTCGCCCCCCTGAGCCTCCGGCACATCAAGTCCGTGATCAATGACGACGACGCCCGGCTCCTGCCCCGCGACGAACACACCGAGCTGCAACAACTCGCCTGGCGTAGCGAGGACATGGCCGAGGCGCGGGCCGCCCGCGCGGAGAAGAGGCCACCGGTGTTCCGCGGTCGATGACCTGAGTGTCAGCGGGCCCGAGCGGCGACCGGCCCGCACGTCCGCTGTTTCCGGAGGGCGCCGGGGTCATCGGTGAGCGACCTCACCCCTCGACCCCCCGGATTAGGTGGTCTACCCCTCCGACGGGGGTGGGTCCACCAGGACTTTTGGCGAATCAGCCTCCGGGGGACACACCGCACTCGGCAAAGGCTTGTGTCCCGTGTCACACTTCTTCCGTCCAAATCTGTGAGGCCCATCACTACAGCGGTGCGGCTCGAGACAATTGAAACGGAGGACCTCCGTGTCCCAGCCAGCTGATCCACCGGTGGGAGGATCGTCACGACGCAGCCCGGAGCCGGCTGACTTCGAGGCGATGCACTCCAGCCCGGAATTCCAGGAGTTGCGCAGCAAGTTCAGGGCGTTCGTCTTCCCCATGACGATCGCCTTCCTCGTCTGGTACTTCCTGTACGTGCTCCTGGCGGTCTATGCGACCGACTTCATGGCGACCAAGGTCTTCGGGAACATCACCTGGGGGCTGATCATCGGGTTGGCGCAGTTCGTCACCACGTTCCTCATCACGTTCCTCTACATCCGGTTCGCCAACCGGGTGGTCGATCCCCGCGCGGAAGCGATCCGCCACGAGCTGGAAGGTGAGGTGGCCTGATGGGCGACTGGCTGTACAACATCCGCGAGCTCGCCCCCGGTGAGCAGGTCGGCAGCACGCTTCTCAACATGGTCGTGTTCGGGATCTTCATCGTCGTGACCATGACCCTCGTCCTCCGGGCGTCCAAGTCGACCAAGTCGACCAAGGACTTCTACACCGGTGGCTCCACCTTCACGGGGCCGCAGAACGGGTTCGCGATCGCCGGTGACTACCTCTCGGCCGCCTCGTTCCTGGGCATCGCCGGCGCCATCGCCATCAACGGTTACGACGGTTTCCTCTACTCCATCGGGTTCCTGGTGGCGTGGCTGGTCGCGCTGATGCTGGTCGCCGAACTGATGCGCAACACGGGCCGGTTCACGATGGCGGACGTGCTCAGCTTCCGTCTCAAGCAGCGGCCCGTCCGCATGGCCGCGGCCCTGGCGACCCTCTCGGTGTGCCTGTTCTATCTCATCGCACAGATGGCGGGCGCCGGCGGTCTGGTGGCGCTCCTGCTCAACATCAACGACTCCACCGGGCAGGCGATCGTCGTGGCGGTCGTCGGGCTCCTGATGATCGTCTACGTGCTCGTCGGTGGCATGAAGGGCACCACGTACGTGCAGATGGTCAAGGCCGTCCTCCTGGTCGGCGGCGTGTTGATCATGTGCCTGTTCGTCCTGGTGGCGGTGCGGGGCAACTTCTCGGCGCTCCTCGGTGAGGCCGTGGCCAACTCCGGCAGGGACCTCCTGCAGCCCGGCCTGCAGTACGGCGCCACCGAGACGAGCAAACTCGACTTCATCTCCCTGTCGATCGCCCTGGTCTTCGGTACCGCGGGCCTGCCCCACGTGTTGATGCGCTTCTACACGGTCCCCACCGCCAAGGAGGCCCGCCGCTCGGTCACCTGGGCGATCGCGCTCATCGGGTCGTTCTACCTGTTCACCCTGGTCCTCGGTTTCGGTGCCGCGGCGATGGTGGGGTCGGAGGTGATCGAGGCGGCGCCCGGTGGCGTGAACTCGGCGGCCCCGCTGCTGGCCTTCGCGCTCGGCGGGGAGATCTTCCTCGGGATCATCTCGGCGGTCGCCTTCGCGACGATTCTCGCGGTGGTCGCGGGTCTCGCCATCACGGCCTCCGCGTCGTTCGCACACGACATCTACAACGGCGTCATCAAGCACGGGAAGGCGACCGAGAAGGCCCAGTTGCGGGTGTCGCGGATCACCGTCGTGGTGATCGGTATCGCGTCCATCATCATGGGGATCGGCGCCATGGGGCAGAACATCGCCTTCCTCGTGGCCCTGGCGTTCGCCATCGCGGCCTCGGCGAACCTGCCGACCATTCTCTACTCGCTGTTCTGGAAGCGGTTCAACACCACCGGCGCGCTGTTCTCGATGTACGGCGGCCTGATCAGCACACTCGTGCTGATCGCGCTCTCGCCCGCGGTGTCGGGCGGCCCGAAGTCGATGATCACCAGTGTCGACTTCTCGTTGTTCCCGCTGTCCAACCCGGGCATCGTGTCGATCCCGCTGGCGTTCCTCCTCGGGATCATCGGCACCTTCCTCGGCAAGAAGGACGAGTTCCCGGAGAAGCGGGTCGAGATGGAGGTCCGTTCCCTCACGGGTGTCGGTGTGGAGAAGACGATCAACCACTGATCCCACTCGTCCAACCGGACCCGACGCCGGCCCGCCCTACCGTCTTCACGGTCGGGCGGGCCGGTCTCGTCGACCGGCCTCGGGGCGGGGCCGCACCCCGGCAGGCGGGAAGTCGGTGGACAAAGGGGCTACCCTCGGTGACCACCACACCGATTCGGAGGCGGTAGAAGAATGTATCCCGGACAGGACGACCAGACGCGGCGCATGGGCCAGCCCGACTCGCGCGCGTACTCGCAGATGGGCGGGGACGCTGGGTACGACGAGCCCTACTCGAACGACGCCGGCTACCAGGAGCGCCGGGCGCCCCGCGGTCCGGCTATCGACATGGGCAAATTCTTGGGCAGCGTCGCGGCCACGGCTCTCGTGGCGGCGATCGCCGGGTGGCTGATCGCCTGGGTGGTGGACGCGGCGTTCGGCCGGTTCGGCCACCAGTGGGCCAACGGCGGCAACACCCCCACCATGTACGCCGTCTACGGGGCGGTGGCCGCGATCCTGGCCGGGCTCCTCTGGTACCTGCTGCTCGTCGGCACCGCCAACCCGCAGCAGTTCTTCTCGTGGACCGTGGGGTTGCTGATCATCGCGGCCGTGGCGCTGCCGCTCCTGGTGACGGTCCCGTTCCTCGACGGGGTGGCCGCCGCGATAGTCCACCTGTTCATCGGGCTGCCGATCCTGGCGTTGACCGGGGCGTTCGCCGCGACTCTGCGACGCTGACAGGCCGAGAAGCGTCGAGCCCGCTGATGTGTCATCAGCGGGCTCGACCGTATCGGTCAGATATGTTGCGGGCCGGCCCGTGACGGGCCGGTGTCGTCCGGGACCGTCAGGCCGCGTGCCGGCAGGTCGCGCAGCTGCAGTCGTCGCAGACGCAGTTCGCGCACTCGTGCCGCTCGCCGCAGTTGTCGCACGAGCAGATGTTGTGGTTGCAGGTCTCGCAGGTGCAGTTCGTGCAGGTGCACATCGCGCAGCTGTCGTCGCAGTTGTCACACGAGCAGGTGGTGCACTCGTCGTAGTGGCCGTCGTGCTCGCGGTGCAGGTGGCCGTCATGCAGGTAGTCCACGTGATCCTCGTGGACGATCGCCTCGTGTCCGCAGCCCGGTCCGTGGGTGTGGGAGTGCGGTTCGGCGGTGGGGTGGTCGGTCACGGTCATGGGTGGGGCTCCTGTTCCTCGTCGCCGGTCGTCCGGGGCGGTGTCCGCCCGTCATGGGCGGCGTCCGCCGCCTCGGCATGCATACATCATCATACGTGCATGTATCGATGTCAACGGGGCGCCTGTCCGGGCTCGACATCGGGTGTTGCGGGCCTGAGGGG
>NZ_JADDKI010000210.1:0-3885 GCF_015356725.1 Dietzia sp. SYD-A1 | reverse complement strand
GCCATGCCGCGCACCAGCTCGGCCGAGGCGGCGGCGGAGGCCGACGGCGGTTCCGGCGCGGCCGCTGCTGCAGGGTCACCGGACCCCGTGTCACCGGACCCCGTGTCACCGGACCCCGTGTCACCGACGCCCGCGCGGGAGTCGATCGACCCCTCTCGTCAGCGCAGGCTCATCGCCGTCCTGGCCGCGGCGTCCGTGGTCCTTCTCGCCGTCACCGGCGTGTCGACCTGGCAGTACGTCGAGGCGAGGGGCGAGGCGGCCACCGAACAGCAGATCGCGGACGCCCCGCGCGCCGCGACTGACGCGGCGCGCGAGATCGCGACCCAGATGTTCACCTACGATCACAGGACCGTCGACGCGGAACTGGCGGCGGTCCGCGAGCGGCTCACCGATCCCGCGCTCACGGAGTTCGTCGAGCAGTCCATGCCCGCCGTCGCCTCCGCGGCCAAACAGCAGGAAGCCAGTGTGTACGCGACCGTGGCGGCGGCCGCACCTCAGGAAGTCGTGGATGGTGACACCGTGACGGTCCTGGTGATGCTCAACCGGATGGTGTCGACCAGGGAGGAACCCGAGGCGGCCAGCTCGGCATCGCGGCTCAGCCTGTCGATGGAGCGCGTTGACGGAACCTGGAAGCTGGGTGAGCTGGAGGCCCTGTGACGGTCGTTCGCTCGCTGGAACCAGCTGCGACTACTCGTCGGAACCAGCGGCGACTACTCGTCTGAGGTGGCGTCGAGCGTCTCGAAGAACCGCCGCGCCCACGCGTGGACATCGTTTGCCAACACCTGTCGCCGGAGCGCCCGCATGCGTCGACGGCGGTCGTCCTTCGGCTCGGTGACGGCCGCCATGATGGCGTCCTTGACCCCCTCCAGGTCATGCGGGTTGCACAGGTACGCCTGTCGGAGTTCGGCGGCGGCGCCGGCGAACTCGCTCAGCACCAGCGCGCCCTCGCCGTCGGTGCAGGAGGCCACGTACTCCTTGGCCACCAGGTTCATCCCGTCCCGCACGGGGGTGACCAGCATGACGTCCGCGGCCACGTAGAACGCTGTGAGCTCGGACTTCGGCACGGGCCGGTGGATGTACGTCACCACAGGGTGCCCGATCTCGCCGAAACTGCCGTTGATCCGGCCCACGGACTCCTCGATGCGCGAGCGCATGATCTGGTACTGCTCCACCCTCTCGCGGCTCGGGGTGGCGAGCTGGAGCAGGGTGACATCGGCGGTCTCGAGCCGACCCTCCTCGAACAGCTCCTCGAGCGCGCGCAGGCGGACGTCGATCCCCTTGGTGTAGTCGAGGCGGTCGACGCCCAGCAGCAGGATCCGGGGAGAACCGAGTTCGCTGCGCAGGCGCTCCGCGCGGGCCCGGGTATCGCGCTCGCGGGCGGCCGCGTCGATGGCGGCCGAGTCGATCGAGATCGGGAACGCCCCCACCCGGACCTTCCGGTCGTCCACCCGGATCTCGGACGCCCGCCCACGGGTCGACCGGAGACGTACCGACGGATGACCACCGAGCCGGTGGGCGAGGATCCGGAAGTTGTCCGCGCCGCCGGGCAGGTGAAACCCCACCAGATCCGCGCCGAGCATGCCCTCGACGATCTCGGAGCGCCACGGGAGCTGCATGAACAGTTCGACGGGAGGGAACGGGATGTGGAGGAAGAACCCGATGGTGAGGTCGGGCCGCATCTCGCGGAGCAGGCGGGGAACGAGCAGCAGCTGGTAGTCCTGCACCCACACGGTGGCGTCGGTGGCGGCGGCCGCGGCGGTGGCCTCGGCGAACCGGCGGTTGATCGCGACGTAGGCGTTCCACCATTCGCGGTGGTACTCGGGAGGGACCACCACGTCGTGGAACAGCGGCCACAGGGTGCCGTTGGAGAACCCCTCGTAGTAGAGCCCGACATCCTCGGCGGACAGCGTGACCGAGTGCAGCCGGATGCCGTCGGCGTCGAAGGGCTCGGGGGCGGCGTCCGCCACGCCGGGCCAGCCCACCCAGGCGCCGTGGTTGGCCTTGAGGATGGACTCCAGGGCCGTCACCAGCCCGCCGGGGCTGGCCTTCCAGTGCTCCCGGCCGTCTTTGTCACGGACGAGGTCGACGGGTAGCCGATTGGCGACGACGACGAAGTCCGCACCGGCTTCCGGCGGCGTCTGCTCGGTCGCGCGCGTCATCCCGTCCCTTCCGTGGTCGCCGTGATGCGGCTAGTCGACGTCGGCAGGGTCGACCTTCTCGGGGCCGATCCCGAGCATCTCGAGCAGCATCAGGCACTCGTCCGCGTCGGCGGCGTACGAGGCCACGATCCTCTGGGCCTGGTACGCGGTCTCGTCGGCGACGGGCTCGAGGTCGACGTCGAGCTCGGGCTCCTTGCTGGCCGCTGCGGCGCTTGCCATGTGTGTCCTCCCGTGTCGTTATGGGACGGCGGGCCCGGAGGGGCGCGGGCGTCCGTTGACATCGTACGTCACTGGTCGGCGGCCGCGGACCTGCGGAGATTTCGCGTGACCCATTCGCCGAAGACGATGCCGGCGGCCAGGGCCACCGCGATCGCCAGAGCCTGGAACATCAACCCCACGCCGATACCGGTCTGATCGCTGGTGAGCGCGGACAGCCCCCGGTAGACCGAGAGCCCGGGCAGGAGGGGCGTGATCCCGGCGATGGTCACGATGAGGGGCGGGACGGTCGCGATGCGGGCGAGGATGCCTCCGAAGAGCCCCATCGCACAGGCCGCGAGCGCGGAACCCACCACCACACCCAACCCGGTCGTGAGGACGACCTGGAAGATGAGCATCCCCACGGCCCCGACGGTCGCGGCCAGCCACGTCGCGCGGACGGTCGCGTAACTGGCCACGGCGAATCCGGCGGCCCCGACGCCCGCTGCGAAGACGGTGAGGAAGAGCGGGGCGTTGCCGGAGATGGTCGGGTCGATGGGGGGTGGGGACATCCCCAGTCGCGCGAACACCGCCAGGGCGATGGTGATGCCGCCGAGGATCCCTCCCGTGAGGATCATCGTCTCCACGCCACGGCCGGCCGACGTGACGGGGAATCCGGTGATCGCGTCCTCGATGGCACCGACGAGCGTGAGCCCGGCGAGCAGCACGATGATCCCCGCGGCCACGAGGGCGGACGGTTGGATGTCCACGAAGTCGTCGCTCAGTATCACGTAGGCCAACAGGGCCCAGGCGGCGGCGATGAACCCGCCCACGATCTGCTGGAAGAACTTCGGGAGGCGGTGTCCGTCGAGATACCTGTTGGCGTACATCAGGGCGAACGTCGACACCATCGACAGGAGACCGGCCAGCGGGCTGCCCCCCAGCTGGATGACGACGGCGAAGCCGAGCATCGCCCAGCCCAGGACCGCGACGCGGAAGGTGTGCGGGTGGGGTGAGGCGATGATCTGCTCGACCTCGGCCGTCGCCTGTTCGACGGTCAACTGGCGCCGCACGATGAGGTCGATGAGGCGCGCGACGCGGGTCACCCTCGTCATGTCGATCGTGCGGTAGTCGACGACCCGTATGACGGAGATGGGGGGTCGTCCGCGACGGCGGTTGACGCCGATGGTCAGCGACGTGAAGGTGACCTCGACGGTGGCGCCCGGGAGGCCGAATGCGGCCGCGACCGATTCCCCCTGGGCGACCGTGTCCGCCGCGCCCTCTCCGGAGGAGAGCAGGATGCCGGCGATCTCCAGAGCGAGATTGAGCACGTCGGTGACGGCGCCGTCGTCGTCCAGGTCGACCGGCGCCATCGGCGACAGCGGGGGCTCGACCGCCAGGTCCATCGTGGACTTGCGCAGACCCAGCCACGCCAGGGGGCGGGTGAACGGTGCGGGTGCGTCGCGGGTCTCCACGTGGACACCGTAGTCAAGTCCCCGACGGCCGAGGGCACGGCGGTCGGGGGCACGGC
>NZ_JADDKI010000209.1:0-3494 GCF_015356725.1 Dietzia sp. SYD-A1 | reverse complement strand
CCCACGGGGGTGCGCGGCGGGTCTGGACCAGACTCGCCGCGCACCCCCGTGGGTTCCGTGCAAAGACGCCGCGCATCCGGGGGAGGGAGGGGGATTCGCCGGTCAGCCGCCGGCGATGGCCCGGAGCGCCTCCAGGTGCGACCCGTAGGCCCTGCGACCCTCGCGGCTCAGGGCCAACCAGGTCCGGGGTCGCTTTCCCACGTACCCCTTGCGCACCTTGACGTACCCGGCCTTCTCGAGCACCGCGACCTGCTTGGACAGCGTCGAGTCGGAGACCTCCACCGCATCGCGGATCGTCGCGAACTCCGCGTCGTCGACCCCGGCCAACGCGGCGACGATCGAGAATCTCACCGGCGCGTGGATGACCTCGTCGAGCCGGTGGCGCGCGTGTCCTTGCGCGCGGTCGTCGGGGACGTCGAGGTCAGCGGCGTGACCGGCGGCGTTGTCGGTGTCACCGGCGTCACCGTCGGCGGTGTCGGCTCCGGCGGCCTCGCCTGTCGAACCGCTCACCGCGAGGCCCCCCGCCGTGCGATCCGCGCGGCGGCGATCAGTCCGGGCACCGCCACCAGCACCGCGCCGAGGAGATACCACCAGGCGGTGAGGCCGATCGTGGTGCGGATGACATGCAGGCCGGTGACGACGACGAGCACCATCACCCCGGAACCCACGACCCCCCAGAAGGACGTCCGGGCCGAGCCACGGGGGCTGGCGCCGATCGACCGCCGCTGCCAGGCCATCACGGCGAACAGAAGCACCGCGTACGGCACCATCGCCCAGTCGGAGAACATGATCGCGATGGTCCCGGCCCCCATCACCACCGCGATGACCGCGGTGAACCAGGCGAAGACCCGGGCGTCGCGCGTGGAGCTGACCGGCGGGCGCCCCTCGGCCTCCGCGAGGAGCCTGGCGGCCTCGGCGCGATCGACCGCGCCGGTGGTGTGATTCTCCGTGGTCATGACTTCACCTTTCTCGACACTTCCCCGGGCCCTCGCCCGGCCGATGACCCCACACTAGGAAACTACTTTCCTAGTTGGCAAGTAGTTTCCGCAGAGCGCGGATCCGACGACGGTGGCGGGCGTCAGCGGCACCGGCGGCGACGGCGACCGTGGCGATCCCCCGGGTCCACTACACTCGCGCAGGTCATGGAATTGAAGGCAGTCAAGAAGGACCTCATCGCCAAGATCGCCGCACCCCGCGATTCGTCGCGCGCCGATCCGGTGGATCCCTACCTGCCCAGCGCCGGGAACCACGGCTACCGGGTGACCCGGTACGAACTGGACCTCACCTACAAGATGAGCTCCAACAACCTGCGCGGTCAGGCCGTGATCACCGCCACGGCCACCGAACCGCTCGAGTCCGTTCAGCTCGACCTGTCCCCCCACCTCGACGTCTCCAAGGTCTCGCTCGACCGCGGCCGGGTCGCGCGGTACGGCCGGCCGCGGGGCAAGCTCAGCGTCACCCCGACCGACCCGATCCCCGTGGGCGCGGCGTTCACCCTCACCATCCGGTACTCGGGCAACCCGCGCCCCATCCGCGGCGCCTGGGGGGAGGTCGGTTGGGAGGAACTGACCGACGGCGTCCTGGTGGCGAACCAACCCAACGGGGCCGCCAGCTGGTTCCCGTGCGACGACCACCCCTCGTCCAAGGCCCCGTTCCGGATCCGTCTCACCACGGACTCGCCGTACCGCGCCGTCGTGACGGGGTCGCTGGTGGGCAAGAAGCGCAGTGGCAGCACCACCACGTGGGAGTTCGACCTCCCGCAGCCCACCTCCACCTACCTCGTGACCATCAACCTGGGACGGTACGAGCACCTGGAGGTGACGGGTGGCTCGGTGCCGGTCCACGCCTATCTTCCCGCGGACCTCAAGCGGGACTTCCGGGTGGCGTTCGCCCGCCAGCTCGAGATGATCGACGTCTTCACCGACCTGTTCGGCCCGTACCCCTTCGGCGAGTACAAGGTGGTGGTGACCGACGACGAACTGGAGATCCCTCTCGAGGCGATGGGAATGTCCACGTTCGGCCGCAACACCGCCGAGGCGGGGACGGACGACGAACGGCTGATCGCCCACGAACTCGCCCACCAGTGGTTCGGCAACGCCGTCACCGCCGCCGAGTGGAAGCACATCTGGCTCCACGAGGGCTTCGCCTGCTACGCCGAGTGGCTGTGGACGGAGTTCGCCGGCGGCGCGGACGCGGGCAGCCACGCGCTGCGCTACTACTCCAAGCTGCAGAACTCCCCCCAGGATCTGCTGCTGTCCGATCCCGGCCCCAAGGACATGTTCGACGACCGCGTCTACAAGCGCGGTGCGCTCGCCCTGCACGCGCTGCGCCTGACCATCGGCGACGAGCAGTTCTTCCGGTTGCTCCGCGGCTGGGTGGTCAAGTACTCGGGAAAGACCGCGACCACCGACGACTTCCTCCACATGGCCGCGGACCACTCCCCCGTGGATCTGCGGCCCCTGTGGTCCGCCTGGCTGTTCTCCGAACCGTTGCCGCCCACCCTCGGCATGCCCGATGACCACTCCGGCCGCCGCTGACCCGACCCCCACGACCGGCCGCCGCGCCGTGGGTGGGATGCGGGCACTGACGCTGGCGACGGCGTTCGCGGCCGCCTCCGGCTACCTCGTGATGCTGGTCGCCGGCCGGACGCTCGGACCGTCGGACTACCCGCTCTTCGCCACCTACTGGGGCGCGTTCTTCGCTCTCGGCGGAGTGGCCAACGGACTCATGCAGGAGACCACCCGGGCCGTGAGGTCGGCCCGGGTGGGTCCCGCGGCGGTTCTCCCGGCACCGGGGACGGGAGGCCGGGTCCGGCTCCTGCCCGCCGGACTGATGCTGGGCCTCGTGCTGGCCTGCGTCGTCGCGGTGAGCGCTCCCGCCTGGCCACGCCTGGGACTGCCCGCGTTCTCCGGGGTGGGCGTGGCGGTGATGGCGGTGGGGATCCTCGGCTTCAGCCTCCAGGCCGCCACGGCGGGGGCGCTCTCGGGAACCGAGCGCTGGGGCTTGTACGCGGTGCTCCTCACCGTGGACGCCGCGCTGCGACTGGGCGTGGCCGGCGTGGCGTGGTGGGCCGGTGACGCCGGGCTCGGATTCGCCTTCGCCACCGTCGCCGGCACCGTCACCTGGGCTGTGATGATCGCCCTGTCCCCGGCCACCCGAGAGGCGCTGACCCGCGCGGTCGACGTGGGCCGTCGACGGTTCTGGCGCAACACCGCCTCGGCGATGCTGGCCTCGGCGGGGACCGCCGCCCTGGTGGTGGGGTTTCCCGTGTTCGTCACCGCCACCGTCCGCGAGTCGGACCCCGCGCCACTGGTCGGCGCGGTCATCCTGGCCATCACCCTCACCCGCGCGCCGCTGCTGGTACCGCTGACCAGTTTCCAGAGCGCGATCATCGTCTACTTCGTCCAGCGCCGCGAGCTCGGCCCGCGCGCACTGGCCGGCCCGCTCGGGCTGGTCACCGCGGTCGGCCTGGTGGGTGCGGGCGCAGCCTGGCT
>NZ_JADDKI010000208.1:0-6188 GCF_015356725.1 Dietzia sp. SYD-A1 | reverse complement strand
CGATCGCGGCGTGGCAGGTGACCCCGCCCTCGTCGGTGACGATCGCAGCCGCCCGTTTGAGGATCGGCAGCCAGTCCGGGTCGGTCATCGTCGCCACCAGGATCTCGCCGGGTGCGAGGTCGGCGCCGTCCGCGAGTTCATGCAGGACCCGTGCCCGCCCCGTGGCCGTGCCCGGCCCGGCTCCCAGTCCCTCGACGATCGGCTCCACGTCGCCCCCGGACCGGCCGTCACCCGACGCGCTCCGATCACCATCCGCCGCCCGGTCCACGAGGGTGGTGATAGGGCGGGTCTGGACGAGATACAGCTCGCCGTCCTCGATTGCGAACTCGGTGTCCTGAGGCGTGCCGTAGTGGGCTTCCGACGCCATGGCCTGACGGGCGACGGCTCGCACCTGTTCGTCGTCGAGGACGCGGGTGGTCTGCATCTCCTCGGGCACGGGCACGAGTCCGTCGTCTGTGTGGCCGGCGATGATCCGCGTGAGCTTGCGACCCACGTGGGCGGAGAGGATGCCCAGGTCGGACTTGTCGACGACGTAGGTGTCGGGTTCGACCTTGCCGCCCACGACGACCTCCCCGAGGCCGAAGGCCGCTTCGATCACCACCCGGTCGGTCCGGGAGGTGCGGGGGTCCGCGGTGAAGGCAACCCCCGAGGTGTCGGAGCGGACCATCCGCTGAACGACCACCGCGATGGACGGCTCCTCGTCGTAACCCGACACCGCCCGGTAGGTCATCGCCCGCGGCGTCCACAGCGAACACCAGCACTTGCGGACCGCATCGAGCAGGGCGTCCTCGCCAACGACGTCGGTGTAGGACTCGTGGATACCGGCGAACGACGTGTCGCCCGCGTCCTCGGCAGGGGCGGAGCTGCGGACCGCGACGGGGACATCGTGCCCCAGCGCGAGGTAGTGCTCGATGATCGACTCGCGGAGAGGAGCCGGCAAGTCCACCTCCGCGACGGTCCGTATCAGTTCCGCGGACCTCGCCATGAGCTCGGCCTCGGTGAGTCCCTCCTCCGGAACCCGATCGGCGTGCAGACGTGCGCGGACGCCTCCGGCGTCCATCGCCTCCAGATACGCCGACTGGCCGATCGCGAAACCCGGTGGCACCGCGAGTCCCGCTCCGGTCATCTCCCCTAGATTGGCCGACTTGCCTCCGTACTCGGGTGAGTCGTCGAGCCGTAGATCGTCGAAGGTCGTCACCTGTGGTGCGCTCATCTCGTACTCCTTCCTGGAGCGCAATGGGGTCCATCCACCCGCCGCGTACTCCATGGTGCGCTGATCGGGAGGCCCCGGGTGGGATGTTCGGGCAGAATCGATTCATGGCTGAACTGCAGGTCCGGGTGCCCTCCGCGTCATCCCTCGTCAACACCGCGTTCCGGGTGGTGGAGTGGGAGCTGTCGATGGCGCGGGAGTTCCTCCTCCTGCCGGCGCGGGTGATGGCGCTCCTGGAGGACGTGGAGTCCATCGTCAGGCGGGTCCAGCGTCTTCTGGACGAGGTCGAACAGACCGTCTCGTCCATCGACCGGATCGTGCTGACTGCCGCGGAGACCGTCGACGGGGTGCGGACCACGGTCTCGCGGGCTGACGCGGTGATCGACGATGTCGAGCGCACGGTCTCCTCCGCCGACTCCACAGTCGACCGTGTGGGGTCGACGGTGGAGTCGGCTGACGGGATCGTGGCGCGGGTGGGGTCGACGGTGGACTCCGCCGACGGTGTCGTGGGACGGGTCAGCGCGACGGTGGACGTCGCCGACGACCTGGTGATCGAGGCCGGTGGGCTCATCGGGCGAGTCGAGCCGCTCCTGGATTTCGCCGACTCGGCTCTGGCGCCCGTCAAGCCTGTGGTCGAGGCCCTGCTGGTCGATGCCGAGCTCTCCCCGGAGACGGCCGGGAAGGTGGCGACGCGCCTCACCGAGGTCCTGGTGTGGGCGGACAAGACCATCGCGCTCCTGGAACCGATCGCCGACGAGATACTCGAATCGGTCGAGCCGGAGGAGATCAGGGCCGTCGTCAGGTTCATCGACCACCTGCCCGCGCTGGGAGACAGCCTGGAGAACGACGTGATGCCCGTGATCGCCTCGTTGGACACCGTGGCACCGGAGGTCCACCAGATCCTCGAGGTCGCGCAGCACTGTCTCGAGGCGGTCAAGGGCATTCCCGGGTTCCAGCTCCTGCGGCGGCGTGGGGGCGAGAACGGTAACGGAAAGGGCGGGCCGTCCGTGCCGAGCCCGGCCACGCCGGGCGCCTGATCAGCGACTACGGCGGCGGGGTGTTCACGCTGAGGCGACCCGGCTGACACACGCCGGCGGGGTGTCGCGCGGGAATCGGCTCGCCAGATGACTCGAGGCCCTCCCGTGGGGGAGGGCCTCGATACCTGAGCCGATGACGGGAATCGAACCCGCGCTGTCTGCTTGGGAAGCAGAAGTTCTACCATTGAACTACATCGGCAGTGCACTTCACGCGGCGTCGCCGCTCGAAGGCCGGTTCAGATTAGCACGAAGGCTCCGGGCGTCAGCGGTTCCGGGGGTCTTTGCGGGCGGCCTTTCGCTTGGCTCCGGTGGTCATGGGTCGCCGGGTCTGCGCGAGCGAGGCGCGGGGCACGAACCCGAAACCGACGCCACCGACAACGGCAACGGCGAGCGCGCCGAAGATCCACGGGGTGAGTGAACCGCCGCCGGTCAGTCCCATCGCCACGATGAGGGCCGCGATGCCCACGCACACCCAGGACCAGATGGTCCATCGCCAGATGTACTTCGAGGGCTCTTCCCTGAGATCGTCCATACCCCGATTGCACCACGTGTGCGGGGCGCGGCGCATATCCGCGGTCGGCCCGGGGGCCTGCGCGGGCCCCGCGGTGTGGCGGTTCTCACGACGATCCGGTGCGCCCGCGGGTATGGATCCGGTGGCCGTTCACGCTGAAATAGGATGAGACTCCGTTTCTGAGGCCGCTCACCGGTCGACGGACGACTCTTTTCGGGAGGACGAGCATGGACGACGTGACGGAGCGACCCATCGCCCGACGAGTGCGGACCGTCCTGGCGCGCGGCGCCGCCGGCACGGTCGGTTCCGGGCTCCTGACCCGGCCACTGCGGTCCGCGCGGGTCCGCGACGACGGTGTGATCGTGCTCGTCGTCGACGTCGGCGGCATGTCCCGCGACGTGGGCGAGTCGGGCGGTCTGGCGTCCGCGGGTGGATCGGCGACCGCCGAGATCGTCGACAGGGTGTGTACCGGCCGATGTCGTCGGGTGGGAGCGGGTCCGTCCTTCGCGGTGGACGGGCGTACCGGATCCACTCGATGCGACGACGAGTGCGCCGTCGTGCGAGGCGTGGTGACCATCGCCGGGATCGTCACGGCCTCCTCGCCGACGCGGCGTCGCAGGCTGGTCGCCGCCGACGGTGGGTCGGGGAGTGGCGGCGAGGCCGGGGCGCTGCGACTGAGTGAGGTGCGGCCGCTCGAGATCTCCTACCTGTGTGCCGACGGGGCGTACGTGATCGCGCGCGGTGAGCTCGCGGCGGCGGCGGTGGACCCGATCGGTGTCGACGAGCAGGCGTGGTTGCGCCGGCTCGGATCCGACTCCGCACTCGCGGCGCGGCTCGCGCTGCGCAGCGGCCACCAGATCGCGGGCACCGACCCGTGGATCGTCGGCGTCGACAGTGCCGGCCTGGATCTCTCGATCGGGTCCGTGACCGGGTCCAGAGTGATCGAACGACTGCCGTTCTCGCGGTTCTGCCGCGATTCCGGGGATCTTCTGGCCGAGATCGCCGCCCTCGGGGGGTAGGGCCGGAGGACGTCACTTCGCCGCATACTCTTGCCAAAAAGGTAAGCCTTACCTAAGTTAGTCGCTGCGGGTAGTCACGTCCCCGCCCCCGGACCGTTCCGGCGCTGTTCCCAGAGGCGCCGGAACGGTGCGGGAACGACCACGAGGAGTTGGCATGCGATCACTGGTGGGGCCTGTGCCGGAGCCCGCGGAACGAGTGAGCTCGGCGCTACGCCGGTGCCCCCGGGCGACCCTGGGTCTCCTCTCCGCCACGAGCGGTTCTTCATCCGTGGCCGCCATGCCCGCACCAGAGGTGACCCTGGTGCACCAGGTACCCGGGACCGCCGACCTCTGGGTGGCGCTCCCGACGGCACACGCGGGCGCGATCGGCGTCGGGGGAGCGACGGCCCGACTCGAGGTCCTGGACGAGATCATCGGAGGCGCCGCCGAAGGGCGGTGTCGACGCATCGTCGTCGTAGAGGGGCGTGTGGAACTGCCGGGCGTGCGCGCCCAGCGACGCACCGCGGGTGAGATCGCCCGCGACCTCCCCGACACCGTCCTGCTGGACGTGGGCACCGGTGTCGCGCTGGTGCGGCTCCGAGCCGAGCGGATCGTGCTGACCGACGACGACGGCGTGACCGACATCGACCCCGAGGATCTGGCGACGTCCGGGCCCGACCCCTTCTCCGATCTCGAGGGACACTGGCTCGCCCACCTCAACGACCCGCGCTGCCAGGTGGTGCCGCGCATGGCGCTGCGCGTGTGCCGATGCCTGCCGGCCGAGCGCCCGCTGCTGGTCGGGATCGACCGGGCGGGGGTGGACATCGAGCTGGTCGGACGAGACGGCCGGATCCGCCGCGAGCGGCTGCCCTTCGCCGAGGCGTGCGTGGGGGTCACGGAGTTGGGCACCCAGCTCCGACTGCTCGCCGGGGGGTCGCGATACCCTCTAGATCGTGCTGCTCTCCGACCGTGACCTCCGCTCCGAGCTCGCCGACGGGCGGCTCACGATCGACCCCCTGGACTCCTCGCTGATCCAACCGTCGAGCATCGACGTCCGTCTGGACAGTCTGTTCCGCGTGTTCAACAACTCGCGCTACACACACATCGATCCGGCACAACAGCAGGACGACCTCACCGAACTCGTCGAACCCGCCCAGGGGGACCCGTTCGTGCTGCATCCGGGTGAGTTCGTCCTGGGGGCGACCCTCGAACGCCTGGCCCTGCCCGACGACCTCGCGGGTCGGCTCGAGGGCAAGTCCTCACTCGGCCGACTGGGTCTGCTCACGCACTCCACCGCCGGGTTCATCGACCCGGGGTTCGAGGGGCACATCACCCTTGAGCTGTCCAACGTGGCGAACCTGCCGATCACGCTGTGGCCGGGCATGAAGATCGGCCAGCTGTGCCTGTTCCGGTTGTCCAGCCCCGCCGAGGTCCCCTACGGCACTGCCGCGACGGGCTCCAAGTACCAGGGACAGCGCGGTCCGACCGCCTCCAAGGCGTACCTCAACTTCCGCTGACCGGGCCCCTCCGAGAACCGGGTCGTGTCGGAACCGGGCCGTCCCCGAGCCCGCCCCTGCAGCAGGACGCTCGTCCCGCGTTAACCCCGGTGTTCCCGGGATGTCGTCCGCGGACAGTAGAAGTGGACCATGCGTATGACTGTGTTCGGGACCGGGTATCTGGGTGCGACCCATGCCGCGTGTATGGCGGAGTTGGGTCATGAGGTGCTGGGTGTGGATGTGGACGAGGCGAAGGTCGAGCGTCTTCGGTCGGGTGAGGTGCCGTTCTACGAGCCGGGGTTGCCGGAGATCCTGAGGCGGCAGGTGGAGGCGGGTCGGGTGCGGTTCACCACGGATTATGCCGAGGCCGCGCAGTTCGCGGACCTGCACTTCATCGGGGTGGGTACTCCGCAGCGCAAGGGGGAGTTCGCGGCCGACACCTCCCATGTGGAGGAGGTGCTGGCCCGGTTGGCGCCGTTGTTGACGGCGGATGCGGTGGTGGTGGGCAAGTCGACGGTGCCGGTGGGGACGGCGGCGCGGTTGCAGGAGATCGCCGATGCGCACGTGCGCGGCGGGGTGCGGGCGGAGGTGGTGTGGAACCCGGAGTTCCTGCGGGAGGGTTTCGCGGTGGCCGACACGCTCACGCCGGATCGGATCGTGATCGGGGTGCGTGAGCCCGGTGGCCCGGCCGAGGAGGTGGTGCGCGGGGCGTATGCGCCGATCCTGGACTCGGATCCGTGTCCGGTGATCGTGACGGATCTGGCCACCGCGGAGTTGGTCAAGGTCAGCGCGAACGCGTTCCTGGCGACCAAGATCAGTTTCATCAACGCGGTGTCGGAGGTGTGTGAGGCGGCGGGCGCGGATGTGACGGTGCTGGCCGATGCGATCGGGATGGATCCGCGGATCGGGCGGCGGTTCCTGGGGGCGGGGCTGGGG
>NZ_JADDKI010000207.1:0-8166 GCF_015356725.1 Dietzia sp. SYD-A1 | reverse complement strand
GGCAGCGACCCCGGCTCGGTGTCCTCGGCGTGGATCTCGTTGAGCCGCGCGGTCAACCGCTCGGCCAGCCGCCGGGAGTTGACGAACACGATCGTCGAGCGGTGGGCGGCGATCAGGTCGACCACCTGCCGCTCGACGTGCGGCCAGATCGACCCCTCGCCCGGGGTCCCGGGCGGTGCCGTGACGTCCGTGCTCGCCGAGGACAGGTCCGTCATGTCCTCCACGGGCACCCGGACCGTGAGCTCGAAGCGCTTGTCCGACCCGGGCGCGACGACGGTTACCGGCCGCTCGCCCGCGAGGAAGCGGGCCACCTCGGAGTGGGGGCGGACGGTGGCGGACAGGCCCACCCTCCGGGCCGGGGTGTCCAGCAGCTGGTCCAGTCGCTCGAGGCTCAGGGCGAGGTGGGCGCCGCGCTTGCTGGCGGCCACCGCGTGGATCTCGTCGATGATCACCGTGTCGACCGTGGCCAGTGTCTCCCGTGCCGCCGAGGTGAGCAGGAGGAACAGCGACTCGGGCGTGGTGACCAGCACGTGCGGTGGCCGGGAGCGTTGCCGGCGGCGCTCCTCCGGAGGGGTGTCGCCGGTGCGGATCCCCACCGTCACCTCCGCCGTCCGCACCCCCAGGGACGCGGCCTGACGGGCGATACCGGCCAGCGGCGCCCGGAGGTTGCGCTCGACGTCCACGGCCAGCGCCTTGAGCGGGGAGATGTAGAGGACGCGCGTGCCGGGCGGGCGCTCAGCCGAGCCGTCGGCATCACCCCCGCCCCCCAACATCAGCCGGTCGAGCGAGTCGAGGAACGCCGACAGCGTCTTGCCCGACCCCGTCGGGGCCACGACGAGCGTGTGGGCGCCGCTCGCGAGGGAATCCCACGCCCCCTCCTGCGCCGGGGTGGGCCGGTCGAACGCCCCACGGAACCACGAGGCCGTGGCCGGGTGGAACCGCTCCAGTGCGTCGGACATGAACTCATGATGTCCCACGACTACGACACCGTCCCGATCACCGCCCCTCCTCCGTAGAGTGTCTGCCATGCACAGCGACAGCACGCGTGATCTCGACGACGATGACCTCGCCTGCTTCCTCGCCACGGGGATAGGGGACATCGTCCGGGGCACGCGCGCCGGAGGGCTGCTCCGCGGACGATCGCTGGCCCGTGTCGCCAACGAGGTCGCGCAGAACTGGACCGACGAGGTGCTGGCCGTGCACCGCCCGGACGACGGCACCCTCTCCGAAGGGGTGTCCGACGACCTGAGCAGGTTGGACAAGTCCCGGGTCTGGATCATCGACGTGATCGACGGCACCAAGGAGTTCTCCACCGGCCGATCCGACTGGTCGGTCCACGTCGCGCTCGTCGTCGACGGCTACCCCACCGTCGCCTCGGTGGGACTGCCCGACTCGGGCCGAGTGTTCCGTTCGGACCAGGTCGACTACGTGGACGGCCCCCCCTCGGGGACCATGGTCATCAGCCGCAACAACCCCCCGCCCGGGGCGCTCCAGGTCGCTGACGCGGTCGGTCTGCAAGTGCGTCCCATGGGTTCCGCCGGGGCCAAGATGCTCTCGGTTCTGCTGGGCGACGCGGACGCCTATCTTCACGCCGGCGGTCAGGACGAGTGGGACCAGGCCGCGCCGGTGGGCGTCGCCCTGGCCGCGGGGCTGCACGCCTCGCGCCTCGACGGGACGCCCATCCGGTTCAACAAGCCCGACACGCACTCCCCGGACGTGCTGATCTGCCGCCCCGAGCTCACCGAGAAGATCCTGGCCGCCCAGGCCGCGCAAGCGACTCGAACGTAGACTGCCGGTCATGACCGTCCCCACCCCGTACGAGGACCTTCTCCGACTCGTCCTGGAGCACGGCAGCCCCAAGTCCGACCGCACGGGGACCGGCACCCGCAGCCTGTTCGGCCACCAACTGCGCTATGACCTGGCGGCGGGGTTCCCTCTGATCACCACCAAGCGCGTCCACTTCAAGTCGGTGGCCTACGAACTGCTGTGGTTCCTGCGCGGGGACTCCAACGTCGGCTGGTTGCGCGAGAACGGCGTGAGCATCTGGGACGAGTGGGCCGACGAGCGCGGCGAGCTCGGACCCGTCTACGGCGTTCAGTGGCGGTCCTGGCCCACCCCCGACGGGCGGCACGTCGACCAGATCGCGGCGTCGGTGGACCTCCTGCGCTCCGACCCGGATTCCCGTCGGAACATCGTCTCCGCGTGGAACGTGGGCGAGCTGTCGGACATGGCGCTACCGCCGTGCCACCTGCTGTTCCAGTTCTACGTGGCCGACGGCAGGCTGAGCTGCCAGCTCTACCAGCGCAGCGCCGATCTCTTCCTGGGCGTCCCGTTCAACATCGCCTCCTACTCGCTGCTCACCCACATGGTGGCCCAGCAGGTCGGACTGGAGGTGGGCGAGTTCATCTGGACCGGTGGCGACTGCCACATCTACGACAACCACGTCGAGCAGGTGCGGACCCAGCTGGCCCGCGAGGCCTTCCCCTACCCGGAGCTTCGCCTGCGGCGGGCCGACTCGATCTTCGACTATCGCTTCGAGGACTTCGACGTGGTCGGGTACGAGCACCACCCGGGCATCAAGGCCCCGGTCGCGGTCTGAGCGCGGCGGAGGCGACCGTGCCGGTGCGGATGGTGTGGGCGCAGGCCCGCGGCGGGGTGATCGGCGACGGCCGGGACATGCCCTGGTACGTCCCGGAGGATCTCGCGTTCTTCAAGCAGACCACCGCGGGCCTGCCGGTGGTGATGGGTCGGGCCACCTGGGAGTCGTTGCCGGAGCGGTTCCGGCCCCTGCCCGGCCGGCGCAACATCGTCTGCACCCGGGACGCCGAGTGGGCGGCCAGCGGGGCCGAGCGCGCATTGTCGGTGGCCGAGGCGCTGGCGTCGGCCGGACCCGACGCCGTCGTCATGGGCGGCGGACAGATCTACGCCGCGGCGCTCGTCGCGGCGGACGAGTGCCTGGTCACCGAGATCGACGCGGACGCCCCGGGGACCGTCCTCGCCCCGGAGCTGGACGGGACCTGGGAGCGGGTCGAGGTGGGCGACTGGATCACCGACCCGCGTAGTCGCGTCGAGGGCTACGACGACGAGGTCCGGCACCGTCACACGGTGTGGCGCCGTCGGCAGGGGTGAGCCCTCGGCGCGACGCTAGAACCACTTCCAGGTCTTGGGGATCCGCTCCCCCGCGGCGAGGATCTTGATCTTCACGCCGGCCATGAAGCCGTTGATCTCGAAGTCCAGGTGGGGGCCCCCACGGACGTCGTAGCGGCCCTCGTCGATCTTGAGCTCGGACCACGTCCGGTTGCCGGTCACCGCGACCGAGACACCCGGGGGGAGCAGGATCTTGGCGTTGGCAGCCCACAGATCGAGCTTGATGTGCGTGCGTGGGCGGTCGACCACCGCCTCACGGGCGTCGAGGAAGATCTCACCCATCCAGGACGTCAGCCGGTAGTCATCCGGGAGGGACCACCGGCCCTCCCGCTTGAGCGTGTCGAAGACCGAGGTCCTCTTCTGACTCTCGTCCACGGTGATCGCCCCTGTCGGCCGGGTGGCCGGCGGCTGCGCCGAGGTCGGGGGCGGCCCGGCGGCGCTGTGCATCGGCAGCCCGCTCAGGGCCGCCTCCAACTCGGAGGGGCAGGTGGCGGACCAGATGCGGGCGGCCCGGTCCGAGAACTCGGCGAGGGACAACTCCCCCCGGCCCACCATCGCCTCCAGTCTCTGCTGGGCGAGGGCCCGGGGATCGGTGTGCGGCTCCTGGGTCATGCCCCAAGGCTACTCAGCGGGTCAGGTCCTTCATCATCGACCGCATCTGCGCGGACAACTCGTCCGCCATGTCCTGAAGGCCACCAGAGATGACCTGCGCCAGCAGCGCCGGGTTCTGCGCCTCGATGACGCAGCCCCCGGATGACTCACGGACCACGACGTTGCAGGGCAGCATCAGCGCGACCTCCTTGCTCACGTCGAACGCCTCGCCCGCGAACCCGGGATTGCAGGCGCCGAGGATCAGGACGCGCTCGATGTCCTTGTCGATCTTCTTCTTGAGGGTCGCGGTGAGGTCGATCTCGTGGAGGATCCCGAAGCCGCGGTCGGCGAGCGCCTCGCGGGTGGCCTCCACCGCCTCGTCGAACCCCATCGCCGTGTACGTACCGATTCCGACGTCCATGTCGTAGTCCTCACGTCTGTGGTCGGGTGCCTGCGGGTGCCGGGGCCAGCATCCCACGGTCTCTGGCCGCGGTCAGGCGAGCGAGAGGAAGAGTTTCTCCAATTCGGCGACCGTGATGCCGTCCTCACCGGACTCGCCGTCGGCGGCCAGGCACTCCTGGATGTTGGTGCTGATGATCTTGAATCCGGCACGGTCCAGCGCCTTGGAGACCGCGGCCAACTGCGTGACGACATCCTTGCAGGGACGCTCCTGCTCGACCATGTCGATCACCGCGTTCAGTTGCCCCCGCGCCCGGCGCAGGCGGTTGAGCACCTGGGTCCTCGCCTCGTCGTCAGCCATACCAGGCCCTCCTGCTCTCTCGCGGATGCGTGTCGATCCACGGCCCATTGTACCCATGGGGGTATTTCTGTCCAGTCCGGGATACGGCGAGGGCCCCGGCCCACCTCTGCCGAGGGGAACCGGGGCCCGGGCCGAGGCGATCAGTCGTCGTGGACGATGATCCCGCGGACCATGCCCTGTCCACCCGACTCCATGATCTCGTACCCCTCGTTGACCTGGTCGAGCGTGAAGCGGTGGGTGATCAGCTCGTCGAGCTTCAGTTGCTTCTCGTCCCACAGCCGCAGAATGTTGGGGATGTCGTGGAAGGCGTTGGCCGAGCCGAACAACGATCCCTTGATGACCTTCTCGTACTGCGAGACGAACAACCCCGTGAGGTTGATGGACTGGTTGTCGAGTCCGCCCATCGAGGTCAGGACCACGACCCCACGCTTGCCCACCATGTCGGTGGCGTCGGCGGTCACCTTCGCATCGGCCACACCAATCGTGATGATGGCCTTCTCCGCCATGGCGCCCCAGGTCAGGCCCGGCAACTCGGCCTTGGCCTGCTCCACGTCTGTGTAGACGTGGGTCGCACCGAACTCCTGGGCCTTGGCCAGCTTCGACTCGTCGGTGTCGATGGCGAGGATGAATCGCGCCCCGGCGTGCTTCGCGCCCTGGATCGCGTTGATGCCGATGCCACCGATGCCGAAGACCACCACGGTGTCCCCGGCCCGGACATCGGCCGAGTAGACGGCGGATCCCCAGCCGGTGGTGACGCCGCAGCCCACGAGCGCCGCGACCTCGAAGGGGATCCATTCCTGGACCTTGACCACCGAGTTCATGTTGGCGACGGTGTACTGCGAGAACGTGCCGAGGGTGCACATCGCACCCGCGGTCTCACCATTGGCGAGGGCGAACGGGTAGCGGCCGTCGGCCATCTCGCCGATGGTGCCGTTGAGTCCGCCGTCGCACAGGTTGGTCATGCCGCGGGCGCAGGCCGAGCACTTGCCGCAGGCCGGGATGAACGAACCCACCACGTGGTCGCCGGGCTGGACGTGGGTCACGCCCTCCCCGACCGCCTCGACGACGCCCGCACCCTCGTGCCCGCCGACGATCGGAAGACGCCCGGGCAGGTCACCACTGGTGATGTGGAGGTCGGAATGGCACAGGCCGGCGACCTTCCACTTGACGAGCACCTCGCCGAAATTGGGACCGTCGAGCTCGGCCTCGACGATCTCGAACGGCTTGCCCAGCTCGCGGGCGATGGCGGCCTTGGTCTTCATTCGACTCCCTCCGGGCGCGACGGGGGGATCCCGCCACTGGAACGTGTTCTCATCACAATATCCGCATTACTGGCGCGGAGCTCGCTGATTCGAGAACGTGTTCTTGTTTTGCGCCCGGACGGACGTGGCCGGACTCAGGCCCGGGCGTCGCCCTGCTGTGCCTGCGCCTCTTCGACGGCCTTGCGAACCTCGTCCATGTCGAGACCCTTGATCTGCTCGACCAGGTCGTCGAGCGCCTGCTCAGGGATCGCGCCGGAATGACGGAACACGGCGATGCCCTCACGGAACGCCATGAGGGTGGGGATCGACTGGATCTGGAGCATGGCGCCCAGCTGCTGCTCCGCGTCGGTGTCGACCTTCGCGAAGACGAGCTCGGGGTTCTTGCCGGAGACCTTCTCGAACACCGGCCCGAAAGCCTTGCACGGGCCGCACCACTCGGCCCAGAAGTCCACCAGGACGATGTCGTTGTCGGTGACGGTCTTCTCGAAGTCGGCGGTCGTGATGTCGACGGTGGTCATACGATTGCCCTCCTAGCGGGACGGGGCGACTCTCGTCCCGTCGTCTCTCGTCGCCAGCCTACGGACAGCCCGCGGCGACGACGACCTTCTCGCACGAACCATACCCATGCGGGTATTCACGGCCGTGCAGTGTGGAACAACGCCGCCCGATCGGGGTTATTCCCCGGACGCCCCCTGCCGGGGCGGGGAGCCGAGGATCTCCGCGAGGAACCACTCGAGTTGGTCGAGGAACACGGCGTTGTCGTCACCGGCCACCATGTGGCCCGCGTCCGCGACCTCGTGCGTGTAGGCGTGCGGGAGATGTCGCAGCAGGTGGGCCACCGACTCATCACTGACGATGTCCGAACGCGACCCCCGGATGAGCATGGTCGGTTCGGACACGTGGGGCACGATCCCCTCGAAGTAGTCGTTTCCGATCTCGGCGTTGTCACCGGTGGCGCCCGCGACGAAACGTGGGTCCCAGTGCCAGTACCAGCGGCCGTCGTCCTTCTGTCGGAGGTTCTTGCGCAGGCCGTCGAGGTTCGATGGACGACGACGATTCGGTTGATAGGAGGCGATCGCGTCCGCGGCCTCCTCGAGGTCCGCGAACCCGTCGAGACCGGAACGCATGAACTCCCCGATCCGCTCCACACCCTCCGCCTCGATCCTCGGGGTGACGTCCACCAGCACCAGCGCCCGGGCGACGGGCTTGCCCGTCCCCAGCGCCAACAGCCCGGTCAACCCGCCCAGCGAGGCCCCGACGAGCACCGGCAGCCGGTCGGTGAAGCGTGCGGCCACGATCAGTTCCAGGTCGTCGACCATGCGGTGGATGTCGTAGTCCCCGTCGTCCGCCCAGTCGCTGTCCCCGTGACCGCGCGCGTCCATCGTCGTCACCCGGTACCCCTCGGTCGCCAGACGCCGGGCGGCGCGGTTCCACGAGTTCCGGGTCTGCGCTCCGCCGTGCAGCATGAGGATCTCGTCGACCGGATCGGCTCCACCGGACGGCTCCCACACGTCGCCGACGAGCATCCCGGCCGCTCCGGCGACCGTGAACGACCGGGGCTCGACGGTCTCGATCTCCAACTCGCTACTCGTCATGTTGACCCTTCCGCCCGCACCCCCACCGCTGCGGTGGAACGTGTTCTCGTATCGGTTCTACCACGAGTCCCGGTGGACCACTCGCGCGGCGAGGTCCTCGGCCACCGCGAGAACCGACAGGTAGGGGCCGCACCGCGGCAGTGTCGGGAACACCGAGGCGTCGGCCACCCGCAGCCCCTCGCACCCCAGGACCCGGCCGGAGTCGTCCACGACCTCGCCGATCCGCGCCGACCCCGCGAGGTGCTGGGAGGTGGACCGGATCGGATCCGGCCGCGGCGCGCCATCCGGGATCCCCAGTCCGTCCGCGACCGCCCCGGCGGCGTGCTCCAGAGCGGCGGCGTCGAGGGGGTCGTCGGCCAGCACCACGTGAGGACCGCTGTCCGCGGTGCTCCCACCTCGGATCCGGCCCCGACCCACGGGGTTCATCAGCGCCACCCCGATCCGGTGCGGCTGGGATTCCAGTCCCGGGATCACCCGGTGCATCGGAACCGAGTAGGGCCGCACCTCGATCTCCACGGGGCCCGTCGGCCCGGGCAGAGTCAACCGCGCCACGTGGGTGAGCAGCGGCGGCGGGACGAGCGGGTCTCCCCTCCCCGCACCCGCCTCTCCGCGAACCCGGTCGGTCGGCAGGTCCAGTAGGACCTCCGGGTGCTCCTGCGTGCTCTGCCCGACCGGGTGGCCGGTCTCCGGCCCGATCCCCGAGGCCAGCAGGAGGAGGGCCGTCCCGATCGTCCCCGCGCACAGGATCACCTCCCGGGCGGCGATCTCGTCGTCGTCGTCGAGCACCACTCCGGCGCACCGACCCCCGGGG
>NZ_JADDKI010000020.1:0-17562 GCF_015356725.1 Dietzia sp. SYD-A1 | reverse complement strand
GATGGCCCACAGGGCCAAGCCGGTGGCGGCGGCGGGGTCCAGATGGGTGGTGGTCAGTCCCGTGGGGGTGCGGCCGGTCATGCGGGCTCTCCTGCGGGCTCGGGGGGGCAGATCCGGTCAAGTGCGTCAGCGAGGTCGGCCATGCCGCACTTGACCTCGTTCCACCCCGCCCACTGGGCGATCGGGTCACCCGCGTCGTCGCCGCCCGAGGTGTCGAGCTCCCGCGTCTCGGTGAGGTCGTCGTAGGTCAGGTGCACGCTGGAAAGCCGAGCTGTTCCGTGCCCGATCGCGGACATCGCGCCCAGAGGAATGCGGTCGGCCCACGGTGTGCTCAGGTGCCCGATGGTCATTGCTGTCAGCGCGAGGTCTCGTGGGGTCGGGTCGAGGATCTCGAGGGTGATCGTCGTCCGAGCGCCGACCGTGACCTCATAGGTGAGCAGAAGTCCGCTGATGACGCCGCCGGTGAGGATGTGGCGGGGGGTGCGATGAAGGTGCAGTGTGGTCGGCTCCGCGGTGGGGTCGTTCATGTCGACCCACCGGTTGCAGTCGCTGAGGTGAAGATGGCTGGCCGCCAGTGTGCCGTCGGCGCGGCGGCCACCGGTCACTTCGGCGACGAGGTGTCGGATCTGCTGGGCTTGATCGGCCGAAAGTCCCCCGTCGGTTGTGCGTGCCGCCGCGGCGTCGAGGAGGATGCGGGTCGCGGCACGGGTGAGCCACGACTTGAGGGCGTCGCCGGTGAGCCACCGCGAGGATCCGTGGCCTTCCTGTCGGCCATGGTCCACCGGATCCACGCCAGGCAGTCCGCTGGTCACCGGTCCGAGCCGGACGCTGGAGACCCGGGTGGCCTCGGGGTCAGAGGCGGGGAGCTGCTCGACCATGTCCACCGTCGCGGTGAGGCAGAGCACACGCATCCTGTCGGCTTCACCGACAGTGGGGGCCAGATCATCCAGGTCCGTCAGTGTCAGGTCGCGGCCGGCCGCATCCTCGCGGCCGGGTCGGGCAAGGTTTCCCATGTCCGCCCAGGGGGTGGCATACCAGGTGTCGAAGTCACGGCCAACGGTCATGTCGAGGACACGAACGGTGAGGTCGTCGACGACCAAGCGTCCGGCTCCGACGTTCCCACGGAGCCCGTCGCTGAGCCCGAACCGGTGGACTGATCGGATCAATTGGGCCGCCAGGTTCCGAAACCGGTCGCGGTCTGTATGCGGAATGTCGATCCGCAGCAGCACGTTGATCCGCGCATCGACTGTGAGGGCATGCTGGCCCAGCATGCCCTGCTCGACTGTCGAGGTGGTCGGGGACAGCGCGACGACGGATCGGGTGAGGGAGCGCGGGTGCGCGGGCTTGTCGATCTCGGAGATGGACAGGGGGACGACCAGTCCCGTGCGTCCGAGGTGTTGTCCCGACGCGGGGTCGGGGCCGAACAGCTCGCTCGCGGCGGTGCACCCGATCCGGGCGGTGGCCAGGTGTCGGAGTGCGCCCTTGAGGCCAGTGCGGTGCATGAGATCGCGATCGCCGTCCGCCAACCGGATTGGGGTGGTGGCCCGAAGGTCGATCGACACCAACCAGTGTTCGGCGATCCGGCGGGGGAGCCCGCCTCGTCCGGCCAGGGCGTTCACCGAGGGGGTCATGGGGCAGTCTCCTTACTGATGCGTGCACGGGTGTGCAGGAGTTTGCCGACGGCGCGCGCGACGTCGATCGACCACTGGGCTTCCTTGTCCGTGCGCAGGGCGGTGACGGCGCGGGTGGTGTCGTCGTCGCCGAGGAGCTGGTCCAGATGTGCCGGCCAGCGGCGATTCCACGTGTCGTCGCCGTGAGTCGGTGCGGCCGGGGTGGTCTCGTCGGGGCGGGCCATGGTTCGGCACCATTGGTGCAGCGTGACGCGGGTGTCGCCGGTTCCGATCCGGCAACGGGCGTCGCGGGGATTGTTCTGGAGTCTGTTGGCGAGGTTGTTCAGTTCGCCGGGGCCCGCGATGTCGGCCAAGGTACGCAGGGTGTCCGGTCGGGGGAGATCCGTGGCGGTCTCGGCCCAGGCGGCCGCGGTGTCGGTGAGCCAGTCCTGCCACCACTGGGGAAGGACCCGGTCGAGCAGCAGCTCACGCCACAGTGTCGTGGACTGCGGGTCGTGCCGCCACTGCTCGGGTGTGGGAATCGGGTGGCGAGTTGACGGGGTTTGAGGGGTGACCAGGGGCACGGGCTTGCAGGGCCACACCCCCAAGACCCCGAAGCCGTCGACGGTGCGGTCGCCGACCCTGCAGGTGAGCACCGTGGCCAGTGCGTCGGCGGCCACATCGACGTCGGCGGACAGGTACACGCAGCTCGAGGCTCCGGCTGCGGGAACGGTGGGGCGGTGACCGCCGAAGCCGGCAGGGGAGCCGGACACGGTGCTGCTGGCGAGCGCGCCCCCGGTGATGGTCACCGGGCTGCCCACGACCGTGCTGACCAGCTCGGCCACCCGTGTCGAGAACGCGGCCGGGTCGTGATCACCATGGTCGCCGCGTACAAGGGCCGGGGAGGTGGCGACCAGGCAGAACTCCGTCCCGGCGGGGACTCCGTCGACAAGGGAAGGCGGGAGGAGTGCGGTGAGATCGTCGATGATCTCGGCGGTGACGGTGACGGAGCCACCGAACCCGGAATCCCGGTTCGACCCGACAGTGAGGGGCTGTTTGGCGGCGGTGGAGGTGAGGGTCTCGACGACGGTGCCGGCCTCGTCGTCAGGTCCGGTCCACAGCAGGTCACTGCACCACCGTTGGCCGGCGGTGAGATATTGCACGGCAAATGGGCCGTATCCCTCGACGGCGCCGCGTTCGCGGGAACGGACCAGACGCAGGGTGGTCGCCGTCTCCACGGTGACCGGGCAGAAGCCGTCGTAGGTCAGGATGCCGTAGCCCGGAGGTGAGGAGAACGCGCAGTCCGCGGCGAGCGAGTCCACAGGGGCCAGCACCGGGTGGTCGTCGTCGTCGGTGGTTTCGACCCAGTCGGCGGGCACGATCGACGACGTGCCCGCTCCGTCGAGGACAGGCAGTCCCAGTGCGGCCTGGAGTCGGCCGTCGACGATCCACTGACGGTGGAGCTCCGCAGAGCCCGTGGCCATGGCCAGGGCATTGAGGACACCCCGGGTGGTTGGTCCGGGGAATTCAGTGAGCGTCTTCTGCCAGCTCCTCACCGTGGCGTCGGCCAGCACGGCGTTGTCGTTCACGGTCCAGTGCAACCGGATTCTCGTGGTCATCGGGCACCTCTCTCCTGGCCGGCAGCGACAGGAGCGGCCACAGGTCGTGTGCCGTCGATCCGGCAGGTAACCAACCCCCACCCGTTGCTCTCGCCCCCACCGACCTGCCTGAGGGCTCCCACGACCTGCTCGAACAACTCCCACTCGTCGTCCCGCGGTGGCCGCTTCCACGACACCGGGGCGTAGAGGACGGTGCCCTCGCGTACCGCGGCGCTCACGCGCATCGTCTCGGGGACCGGGCCGCGGTCTTTGTCGGAGCGGGTCTGGACGCGCCTGACGAGGTGCGTGGACCTGCACTGCTCCACCACCCACTGCCGAGCCCCCGTGCGGGCGAGTCCATCGGCCAATGCGGCCACCGAACTGCGGTAGGTGTCGGGGAGCCGTGCGGTGTCCACGGTGACCAGTCGAGAGGAACCGATGGCCTCGGGCATCCCCAGCAGCCGGGCCGCCGTGGAACGACGCGCCTCACCCGTCTCTTCGTCGTCGCCGGGTCGGTCGATGATCGCGAGCATCGCATCCCGGAGCCGGCTGGACAACCGGGTGGCCGGGATCTCGGGAAGCCCGAACTCGTCGCAGACCGTGTCGATGTCGACCAGCGGGGAGGATGTGCCCACAGTGCCGATCACCATCTCGCTGGCCAGAAGGATCTCAAGCCGCATCCCCAGCACCTCCTTTCGGGGTGAGGACGGCGTGGTCCATCCCCTCGATGGCCCGATACCACGCCCACATAGGGACCTGCCGGTCGCTGGCAGTCGGCGTCGGCCCGGGAGGAGGCCAGGCGGTTCCGGACTGCTGGTAGGCGTTCATCAACTCCGCGTGGGCACGGCGCTGGGAGCCGGCAAGAATCGCTGAACGTATCGGGCCTTTGAGTCGGCTCCGGGCCGGGGACGGGTCGGCCCGCAGTTGCCCGCCGATCAGTTCGTCGAACACATAGGACACGTCACACAGTCGTGGGTTGTGGCCCGTACCGCGCTGCCGCATCATCGGGCCGATGTAGAGGCCGGCCCGGGCCTGTTCCTCGCGGAACCGGTGTATCGCGCCGATGTCGGGACCGGTGTGAGACCAGTCCAGATCGAATCCATGAGACTGGATACCGGCGGTGGCGAACTCTCGGCAGCGGGCCTTGGCGGAGTCGCACAGCCACTCGGCGATGCGGTGGCCTGCTGTTAAAGGAAGTCCCTGAGGGATCACGGCGGCCCCGATTCCGATGGTGGGGACTTGCCCGAGTTCGGAGCGCAGCACCCGGCGCGGGTCTCGCTCGTCCACCGGTTCATCGTCGAGCCAGTGCATCAGCGTCTGGGCGACCAGCGGCGTGAGGCGGCCGTCGCAGACCATGACGAGGTCGTCGCCGGCGATGATCCACGGGCGCACCGGCAGGTACACGACCTGAGTCCCTTCGGATTGGCCGGTGGCCAGATCGACGACTGGTCCGCCGGACCCGTGGCCGCGGAGTCGGGGACGCTGGTTGTCCGTGTCCAGGTCGACTAGCTCAACCAGGCGGGCGCACACCGCAGTGGACATGGCCCACTGGGTGTCGGCCAGAGCGGCGCTGACCGCCTGCCACCGCGCCAGAGCGCCTGTCTGGTCGCAGCGACCGGCGTCGACCTCCTGGCTCAGGCCATCACCGAAGGAGCGCAGGAGCCTGCCCATCTGGTTGAGATCCGCCACGAGCACACCGACCTGGGACATCTCTCCCCCGCTGCGTCCGAGGTCGGTGATTTTGCTCGGCAGCTGCCACCTGATGCCCTCCGGTGCGGTGACACCGTCCAGGAGCCGTTTCTGGTACCTCGCATGGGCACGACGGCCCTCTTCCCGCGCGGCGTGCGCCTGACCCGACATCGGCACCTGTGCCCCGCCACCGTCGTGGACGAGGATCTCGGCAGCGTCGCCGGTCTCGGTGCAGCGGACCGGCCCGAAGGCGCCTGTCCCGGCAGCGGTCGGAACCCGCCGGGATCGGGCCCGACTCATGGCCCATCCGTTGTGCTGGAGAACCCGGATCGGCTGATCGTCGAGTCCGTCGACGCGGTCCACTGAGACGGACAGATGGTCGGACACGTTCGCGACGGTGCGGGACCACGCGGCGACCACGTCTCGGGCATGGGCGTCGTCGACACGGGCGACGGCGGCCCCGCCGGCGGAGTGCCACACTTGCACGTGGTCACCGAACTTCTCCAGGAAGGTTCGGCTGGTGAGGGCCTCCACCTGCCCGGACCGACCGGCCGGGTCCAGAAACGATCCACCCGCGAAGATGTACCGCTGGATTCCCGCTACTTTGAACCGGATCACGGCCACCGGTCACCACCTCCCGGCAGGATCATCCCCCGAACCGGCCGTGCGGTAGGGAGGAATTCTTCAAGGAGATCTCAGGTCTCATGCCGCGAGATGTCCCGGCTGGGACGTCAGGTGCCACCCGCCGCAGTGGTCGCATTCGTAGCCGCGGGCGACCGTCCACGTGCAGCTGCGTCCCTCCACCCGGGCGGCACCCTGGACCCGGCGGGCCTGCCGCAACACCAGGTGCACGTCCCGGATATCGTCCAGACGCTGCTTGCCCGTCATGGGGCACTTGGGAAATGAGCGAATTCCGTGGCGGCTGTCCATGCGATGGTTCCCTTCTCGATCAGCGCAACTTCGAGCAAAGGCACCGGCGAGGGCGCGTACCAGACCCTTCAGGGACCCGGCCGACCATCGCGCAGTCAGTGCCGCCACAGTTCTGCGACGCCTCGCCTTTCGTCCCTGGCAGGTCAGGTGCCGCCCCACCCCCAGGGCGGGCTGCCCCCAATCACGAAAGAAGGGGTCAAGGGTGTCGCCGAGCTTTCCTCCTGCAAGCGCGATCCCCTCCACCTGCAGCACGAGCGCTCCAGAAGACCCCGGACACCCGGACCGTCACCTCCATCGGATCAGGCAGCGGGGCAGGGCCTGCGACCTCTGCCCCGCCCCGGCAAGTCCGGATCAGCGACGCGGGAGTGTCACTCCGTTAGTCACAGTCGTCAACCTCACAGCGCACCCGGTGACGCTCGCCGACGGTAATGGCCGGTTCCTGCGGACGTGGCCTGCCGCCAGTGGTCGCACGGGCGCGGTCCGGCCCGCCACCACTCCCACACTGGGCCACCTCACTGATCCCCTGGCACGTGGAGTCCTGCCGGTCCGCCACATCGACGCCGCAGCCCTGACCGTCGACGCCATCCCTGCCCCGCGATCCGGTCGCTATTGGATCGTCTCTCGGTCCACCGCCTTAGTAGCCAGGCGCGGAGATCTGCTGGTGCCTGGCCCTCTGGACCGGTCCGAAAGCTATTGCACCTACTTCGAAACCTTCTGCTACCAGCCCCTGCACATTGCCGATGCCGTGGCATGCGTCCCTGACGGGCAGGGGGAGTGGAGCGACAACCACGGTGGTGCGTCGCGGGGTGAGTCAGGAGCGGACATGGTCGACTCCGCGACGAAAGACAGGGCGTGAGACCGACGCCTTCCCCCATTGGCGACATTCTCGGGTCAAACAGATCGATGGTCCTAGACAGAAAGGTCACATCCATGGACGGAGCTTCATCGGCTTACCGAGTCGGAAGTCGGTCATTTCCCTCCGTGTGGGACGGCGCGACCCTGATCGCCTGTCGGCCGCTGCCGGAGTCGCAGGCGCTCACTCGGGTGGTGTCCGTCGCACAGTCCCTGGCGGCGACGGCGAGCATTCTGGAGGGTGGTCTGTCGCTGCGATTGGGGGTGGTCGACGGCAGTGGTGTGCAGCTGCGCGTGCGCTCCTCATCCAGGCAGGGTCCGGGGGCCGGTCAGGCGGTGGCCGATGCGCTGTTGCCGATCGGCGACGTCACCGCGTGTACTGATCTCGTCTGGCCGGAAACGGTGTGGGTGTGGGATCTGGTGCCGGTCGTCGCCGGGGGTAGTCCCGGTTTCGTCACCGGGGCGGCAACGATGCCGCCCCGGTGGGAAGCACCCCGGGGTGGGTCTGCGTTGCTCGTCGAGATCGATGAACTCACCGGGCTGTTGTCGCGTCACCCGGACGTTGCATACTGCGTGGACGTGGAGGCCGGTTCATCGACCTCACCGGGCAGCACGGTCGTGCGTCCCCGTCTGGAATGTGTCACCGAGACGCTGCCCGTGACTGCGCAAGCACTGGTACGGCGCATTTTCCCGGGACTGCGGCCCGCTGGCCGCGAGCCTGGGGGCAGCAGGCCTGGCCTACTCGTGGAGTCTGACACTGTTCCTGCGGTGCTGCGGATGCCTGTCGCTACCGACGTCCCGCTGTCGGGGGTGGCCGTCGCGGCCGCCTCAGACAGGGCCGTAGCTCCCACCGTGGCGAGACACGGAGGACCCGATCAACGGACGCCAGGGGTGAGGCTGGGGTGTGCCCGGACCGCCGACCGTCGATCGGTGGACGTGCGGCTCACCGGGCATGAGCGGGAGCGGCACGTCCACATCCTGGGCAAGACCGGCACCGGCAAGTCCACACTGGTGGCGGCGATGGCCGGGGACCTCGCGGATGCCGGCGAATGCGTGATCGTCCTGGACCCGCACTCACAGTTAGTGGAGCGCATCGCGGCCGAACTGTCCGCCAAGGCGGCCAAGCGGGCGTGGTTTATCCGCGCCGGGGACCTGGACAATCCGTTCCGATTCAATCCGCTGGCCGTTGCCGATCCTCAGCACCGCGAGCTGGTCATCGCAGAGATCGGCGACATGTTTCAGCGCTTGTACGACCCTAAGAGCGACGGGATTGTCGGACCTCGGTTCCTCGAGCGCTGCTCAATGGCGCTGCGTGCCTTGTGCACCATCTCTGGGCCGCGCGCCTCCTTACTGGACGTACCGGGATTCTTTGCTGACGACCGACTGGTCGAGGCTGTGAAGAACCATCCCGGCACTGAACCCCGACTCGCACGCTGGCTTGGTAACGAGAGAGCACTGAAGCGCTCCACTGAAAATGGCGATCTGCACGCGTGGGTGTCCTCCAAGTTCGAGCAGATCTCCGGAACCTCGGCAATGCGGTCCATCCTGGGCACCGGGGAGAACTCCATCGACTGGGGGCAGGCGATGGATGCCGGTCGAATAATCCTCATCGATCTGTCCCTAGCCACTCTCGGAGAGATAGCGTCACGGCTGCTCGGGATGCTCCTTGTCAACGCTGTGTGGACCGCGGCGCTGCGCCGGGGTGGCACCACCCCGGTGACGTTGATGGTCGATGAAGCACACAGCCTGCATAGCGGGTCGATGGACCGGATCCTGTCCGAGGGCCGCAAGTTCGGTCTCTCCCTGGTTCTGGCACACCAGTATCTCGACCAGTTGGCCCCCGAACTGCGTTCCGCTCTGGACGGCAATGTCGGCACTACCGTGGCGTTTCGTACCTCTCCCGCCGACGGCCGAGCCCTGGCCGAGCGGTTCGCCGACCCCGTTTCTGCTATTGACCTGCCAATCCTGCCCGACTTGCAGGCGCTGACTCTGCGGTCGACGGACACACTGGCTGCCCGGCCTTTCACCCTGCACATCGACCACAATGACCGGCCAACTCGCCGCCACGACCGCAGCGAGCAGACGGTGGGAGACAACACCCGCCACGACCTCGTCGACCCCTACCGCAACGCACGCCCGCTATTTGGTACCGACCGACTTTCCCAGGCTTACAGCCACCTGGAACACACTGGCCCCCTAGCCCCTGCGCCCAGAAACCCCGACGCTGTCCCGCGATCGGATTTCCTGGAGGAGTGGCTGGCCAAGCGTGCCTTCGCCCACCCCACCACCACGGAGCAGCAATGAGCGTTGATGACCTCACCTTCACCCTGACTTCCGACCACCTGAGCAAGCACCTGCCCGGGCTTGCACCAGCCGTGCTCACCGAGCTGTCCCTACTGACCGCCGATCACATCATCGACCGCGTGGGCGCAGCCCTCTCCGAAGGAATGTCCGACACGCATCTCGAGGAATTCGATGCGATCTCCGGCGACCATGACGACGCCACCGCATGGCTCGAGCAGATGCGACCTGGATACCGAGAACTCACTCCGCAGGTCGTTGACGCGGAGCTGGAGAAGACTGTGCGGGCGGTTCTGTCCAACGACCCCGAAGCCGGACGACCCCTCGACACCACCGCCCTACCCCTGCCCGACTGGGATTCAATCGTCAACACCCTCAATGGGCGCTACTCGACCGAAGACACAAACGATCACCGCGTCATACTGGCCCTCCAGCACCCAGGTCGTCGCCCCCTCCACCTTGGGGTGGCCGCCCGCGAGTGGTGGCTCGAGGTGTTCTGCAGCTTTGGGAACGTCTCCGATGCTCACCTGACTGCGGCATGTCGAACCGCCCTGACCGCCGGCCGAGCAGGAATCGTGGCCATCGAGGACAGCATGATCATTCGGTTTGCCCAACCTAGTGCCGGACTGACCGTTCACGGTCTCGACGCCGCGATCAGCGAGGTCTTCACCACCGCCCGCGCCGCTATCGACGCCCTGCAGTCCACACCCGCCGCCAGTCGCAGCGACAACTGACAACACGAAGTGCGGGGGCATCTCGCGAGCACGTCGGTAGTCACGGTTGCTGCGACCTCGAAACCGCCGCCGAGCAGTGGCGGTCCGGCAATCGGTTCGCGGCGCTGCTCTCGGCGGATGCCGATCCTGACGATCTCCATTCAGACCGATCAGCCCACTGGCGGATGATCGAACACCTGAGGTGCGGCCGCCGATCAGCCGCTTAACTAACGTCTATGTCATTACATCCAAGTGCCGCGTGCAGACCCGAAAACTCGACTCCGCCGACGCAAGACGCCGCGACAGGGCTCTCAGACGTAGTTGACGTTGAGATCGTTCAGGAAGCGCCTCAAGTTGGGTAGATTCTTTGCCTTCTCATCCAGCTTCTTGTAAATCGCGTTGTCGCTGGAGAGCGTCCTCTTGTCGCTCTTCTCCTTGAGGTACGCCATGTCCTTCTGGTATCCACTGAGATCCGCCACTGTTCCTCCAACGCTCCCCGCTGTCCCCATGAACAGCTACTGTGAACCATAGCTTATGTGCACGGAAGGGGACTGTGGTGCAATCTGATCCAACGCAAGCTCAGTTGATGGTGGAAATGTTCCACGAGCTTCGATCGAACCTAGGGCCGATCAACCCCGTGGTTTATACCGAACACGGCGACGCCGATACCCTCGTTAGGGTCCTTGTTCGAGGCGAGACACTAGGCTTTCGTGAGTCGGTCAGCGAGAGCCGCGGCGGCTATTTGATACTTAAGCGCGAAGGTGGAGCTGAGTATGCCTTCGGCGCATTCCGCACGCTTGCTGGTACAAAGTCGTTCGGCGTCTTCTTTCTGCTCGATCCAGGTGAGCGCAGCGGTGAGGCGCATCGGATGCTTATCGAAGGCCTCAATGCCGTCCTGTTCTTGGAGGTTCTGAACTTATCGTCTGACTCAACCCCGGTACCCATCGAGGAGATTGTCCGAACCGGGGAAGGATATCCACTCTGGATCTAAGGTAGGCGTGTAGGGACTTGCTGCTCGGGTGCGCAGGTAATTTATCCCCATGGGGACTACGACGATCTACGTCGCGTCGGTCTACTCCTCGGACTCCGAGGCCGTCCATCTGCACCATTGCGGCGCACTTTCCAGACCGTGCTCCACCAGCCCAAAAAGTGGTAAGTCGGCGACTCGATGTCCTCCTATGCAAAGGTTATGTGCGGCCCGAACTGGAATGGGCTGCGGACAAATCGAGGGAGAGGTCGAGTTCGCGCGATTGGCACACCGGCACCGTTAGCTTCACATAAGGTGAATTCTCGGCCTCATAGGCCGCACGGTAAGGGCCTATGTCTGAGACAGTAACCACGATCCGCAGCACTAAGGCCCCTATCAGCGTGCGTCAACTGCGGGCGTCGACCTTATCCGTAGTAGTCGCAGCTACTCCGCCATATCCCCCCACCCGCCGAACCCCGACGGGTCGTGCCGACCCATGGTGGCGTGCTCGAACAGGCCCCAGCCCACATCACCGTTGCAGGTCGCGCGCGCCACGTGGTCCACGACGTTGAACGGCAGCATGTTCACCACGTCAGGGGAGGTCATGTCGTAGGTGACGGACTCACTCCAGTCTCGGCCCATCCAGCGACCGTGCGACCAGGCCGGGTCGCCCACGTAGCCCGCGCCCATGCTCAGCGGGACCCCGACCAGCGTCTCGACCTCTAGCAACAACGGCTCACCGCGGGGAGTGGTCAGGTGCAGCCTGGCGCAATCCGGATGACGGGTGCCGCTGCGGTAGTCGACCTCCAGCCGCGGCCAACCCAACTGCTCGATCCGTCCGTCGGCGAACACCCGGCTCGCGTGGTTCAGCGTGCGGTGCCCGTCGGGGCTCTCCTGGAGAATCACGACCATCGCGTAGTCGTCGAAGCGCAGCGGGATGTACGTCCACCAGAACCCCTCGCGCGGCTCGGCCGCCCACCGGCCCGGCGGATCGGACTCGCCGCTCGGGCGGATCCCCCACGAGCGGTCCCGGGTGCCCAACCACACGTCGGGGTCGACGGAGAAGTCGCGGCCGTCCACCGAGAGCGTTCCCGACCAGCTACCCACTTGCGCGAACCGGCTCGCGTCCAGCATCGCGCGCGTTCCCTCCAGTAGGACGTGCCGGTCCTCGAGCACCGCATCGAACGAGCCCTGCCAGGTCATGTCCATCGACAGGTCCGGGTGCTCGCAGATCAGACGCAACATCCGCAGCGGGTCGATCACCTCGATCCGGTACCCGCCCACCGCCGGCTCCAGCGACCGCGACTCGAGTGCGTCGGAGAACCGCACCGACCGCTGCGTGTCTCCGTGGCGCACCGTCGCGAACGCGTCCACCACGCCGAGATTGGGATACACCCCGAACCCGGTCACCAGGAACACCTCCCCGGTGCGGTCGTGCGCGTTGAAGTAGTAGCGGTCGTAGAAGTTCCGATCGCTCGTGCCCACCTGCGCCATCGGCAGCGGCGTCTGGTGGACGGGGAATTCGTCGAGCGGGGTGGGTTTCACGTGGATCCTCGGGCAGTAGTCGGCCGCTGGGGCAGCGGGGGAGAGGCTGGTGGGAGCGGCGGGCCGGTGGCGTGGTCAGTCGGCGATGAGCTGCGCCAACTTGGTGTGGTGGAGGACGTACTCGTCCGGGTGGGCGGGGGTCTCCACCTCGCCGAAGTGGATACGACGGCGAGTGATCCGCGACAGGATCACGGCCTGCCGCAGCCCGGCGTACACGTAGTAGAACGGCAGATCCCGGACCGTGGATCCGGTGAGGTGCTCGTACTGCTCGACGACCTCGCTGTGCTCGAACAGGTCCGGAATCCCGGGGAAGTCAAAGGCCACCGCGAGTTCCTGGAACACGTCGTGGAAGTACAGGAACCACCCCAGATCCACCTCGGGCGGCGCGATGGTCGCCATCTCCCAGTCCAGGACTGCGGACGGTCGCGTCCCCTCGTAGAGAATGTTGCCGATCCGTGCATCGCCCCAACTCAAGGCGTCCGGGCTGGCCTCCTCGGGCCAGTGGGCCTCGATCCACTCGAAGGCTCGGTCGATGACAGGGATGGTCAACCCGTCCTCCCGGGTCGTCCACTGGTAGTAGGCGCGCTGCTCATCCACGTGGGCGCGCAGCGCGCTCATGCCGGGGGCGGGAGCGAGCGAGGACACCAGGTCGGCGGGCTGCGGGATCTGGTGAATCGCCGCCAACACGGCCAGGGACTCCCGTTGCACCTCCCGCCGCTGCTGGGGGTCCATCTCCAGGAGCCAGCCGTCGAAGACGTACGGGGGGTTGTCGACCGGGGCCCGGCCGCTGGCCCGGTCCATCACCAGGAAAGGAGTGCCGAGAACGGCCGGGTCCTGCTCGAGCCAGCGGACGCGGGGGACCGGTAGGTCGGTGTTCTCGCGGACCACTCTCATCACGTCGAACTGTTTCTGCAGGTCGTAGACGGGGAACACCGGGAACGCGTCGTCCTGCGGGCACATCCGGGCCACCAACTCCACGGACTGGCGCTCGCTCGACCCGCCCGGGGTCCACGCGGCGTCGAACAGCACCGAGATGTTGGACATCCCCGAGCTCTCCGGCCGGCTCACCGCAGAGACCTCGACCCCGGCGTCGGAGTCGACCTCGTCCCGGCCGGCCAACCACAGGGTCAGGCGCTCACGGAACTCATCGAGGTCGGCCTCGCCCGAGGTGATGCGTTGGTTGAGTGGTTCGTCTGATCGCGTCGATGTCGAACTGGACTCGGTGGACGTCACCTGCGTCGCGTGGTCAGTCATCTGGAGTGGACCCTTCGTGCGGACCTGCCGCGCGGGCGGTACCCGCGCTCGGATCAGTGTGACCCACAGCACATGAGGAAGTGCTCGAAATGCGCAACCCGGCGCCGTTCCCGCCGGAGTGAAGGCGCGCGTTGTCGTCGTCGTCATACTCAGGCGTAGAGGCGGACCGCCTGGCGTCCCACCCGGGGGGTGGGGGTGACTACAGGGGTTTCGATGATCCGTCACCGATCCCCTCGCGTCGGTAGCCTCGGATCGCGGGTCGTGCCGACTCGAAACCTCGAAAAGTGAACGCAGAAGAAGGTGTGCAGTTGTCGATCCCCTTGAGCATCCTCGACCTGGTCTCCATCTCCGACGGCTCGACCGCCAGGGAGGGCATCGCCGCCTCGATGGAGTCCGCGCGCCTCGCGGACCGGCTCGGGTACCACCGGCTCTGGTTTGCCGAGCACCACAACACCCCCAACCTCGCGTCCAGCTCGACGGCGCTGCTCATCTCGCAGGCGGCCTCGGTGACGGAGAGGATCCGCGTGGGCTCCGGCGGAGTGATGCTGCCCAACCACGCCCCGCTCATGGTGGCCGAGCAGTACGGCACGCTCGCCAACCTCCACGGCGACCGCATCGACCTGGGGCTGGGCCGCGCCCCCGGAACCGACGGGATGACCGCCCAGGCACTGAGCCGGTCGTCGGCCGAGCCGCAGGCCTTCGCCCAGCACATCTACGACCTGCAGGCGTGGTTCGGCGAGACCGGTACCGCGCACAGCACCCCGATCCTCTCGTCGGTCTCTCAGGGCATGGAGGTGCCGATCTGGGTGCTCGGGTCCACCGTGAACGGCGCCTCGATCGCCGGTCAGTTAGGGCTGCCGTTCTCGCTGGCCTCGCACTTCGCGCCCGACCAGATCGACGACGCCATCCGCGTCTACCGGGAGTCCTTCAGCACCGAGGCCCCCACCGCGCGCCTCGACACGCCCCAGGTGATGGCCGGGATCAACGTAATCGTCGCCGACACCGACGCTGAAGCGCAGAGACAGTTCACCACCCTCCAGCAGATGTTCCTCGACCTGCGGGCCGGGCGACGCCGCAAGATCCAGCCGCCCGTCGACCCGGAGCAGTTCGCCGGCAGCTCGCCCGGGATGCTCGAGATCAGCGCGGTGGGATCGCCGGCCACCGTCAAGGCGCAGCTGGACGAGTTCGTCGCGCGCACGGGCGCGGACGAGCTGATCACCGTGACCTACGCGTACGACCCGGTGGTGCGGAACCGGTCGATCGAACTGCTGGCCGAGCTGTGGTTCTAATCGCGTTCCCGAATCGCTGAGTCGAGCGCGCTCATCAGCTGCGAGACGCGTGAGCTGCCAGTCGGTGCCTCCGGGTACCGACGAAGAATCGCGGGCACGGGCGGGGTCGTCCGACCAGCCAGGGCTCGAACCGTGTCGCGTTCCGAAGTGCCGGTCCTCAGTTCGGTCACCCGCGCGGCGCACGCAGCTGCGCGGAGTATGTGTCCGACCTGCGACGCCTTGGCGATCGGATGGAGGTAGGCGGCCGCCGCGGCGTCACCACAGGCGAGTGCCGCGAGCTGCGCGCTCTCGTCGGAGACCTCCTTGGCCGCGCGGTGGGAGGCGACGGCGGCGGTTCGTTGCAGGTTCGACCGCCGAGCGCCGTCGGCGAACGCGCGCGCCGCGTCGATCGCGTCTCGTGGACGTGAGTCATCCGGGGCCACGGCGTCGAACTCGGGGAGCAGTCCCTCAGCGCAGTCGGCGGCGAACCGCACGACCGCTCGTAGCTCGTCCATCGTCAGATCGAAGTCCGCTGCGCCCATGGCCCTATTCTCCCGTGCTCTGGGCAGAATCACGTTCGAGGCAGAGCCACGTTCCAAGCGGAGTCACGTTCCAGGGAGAGTCACGTTCCAGGCGGAATCAGGCGGTCTCGCCCGGGGGGTGCGCTCCTCCGGTGGGGACTGCCCCGCAACGCTGATACAACGAGGGATGCCCATCGACGCATTCGAACCCCACCCCCTCGTCCGCCTGCTCGGCATGCCTTCGGCGGAGTTCACCGCGAACGCCCTCGTCCGAGCGGTCGAAGAGCTGGGACTGGAGCAGGTGAACCTGCGCTACGTCGGCGGCGACGGTCGTCTCAAGACCCTGGCCTTCCCCATCAACTCCCGCCAGCACCTCCACGAGGTTCTGACGCGAGGCGAGCGCGTGGACGGCTCGAGCGTCTTTCCCGGGACCGACACCGACGCCAGTGACGTCTACATCGTCCCGCGGCACCGCACCGCTTTTCTCAACCCCTTCGGAGAGCGGATCTCCCTCGACGTCCTGTGTTCCTTCTACCGCGAGGACGGCACGCCGCTGCCGTACGCGCGCGAGCAGGTCGTGCGCCGCGGCGCCGAGGTGCTGACCCAGGAGACCGGCATGACGCTCGAGGCGTTCGGTGAGCTGGAGTACTACCTCGTCGACCGGCCCGAGGCGCTCTATCCCGTCGAGGAGGAGCGCGGGTACCAGGAGTCGGGGCCCTTCTCCAAGCACGAGCGGGTGCGCGAGCAGGTGCTGGGTCACCTCTCCTCCATGGGGGTGCCGCTGAAGTACGCCCACGGCGAGGTCGGCAACATCCTCGAGGACGACCGTCAGCTGGTTCAGCACGAGATCGAGCTCCAGCCGGTGCCGCTGGAGCAGGCCGCCGACAACCTCGTCCTGGCGAAATGGGTGGTGCGCGAGGTCGCCTACTCCCACGGCCTCGAGGCGACGTTCGCGCCGCTGGTCAGCGGCGAGGGCGCTGGGAACGGCCTGCACATCCACAGCCGACTGGTGCGTAACGGCACCAACACCCTCGTCACCAAGGCGGGGATCAACGCCACCGGGCGACGGCTGATCGCCGGCTACCTCTCGACGGCCAGGGCACTGTCCGCGGTCGGCAACACCGTCCCCACGTCCTACCTGCGGTTCACCGCCGGCGACGAGTCGCCCGAGGACATCTGCTGGGGGGAGAAGGACCGCACCGGCCTGGTCCGGGTCCCACTGGCCTGGGGCGGCGACGTGCTGGCCGGCATGGTGGCCCACGCCAATCCCGGCAGCACCGAGCCCGTCCCCGAACCGGCCACTCACCCCCAGACCATCGAGTTGCGACTCGGCGACGGCTCGGCCGACGTCCACCTGCTCCTGGCGGGTATGGCCGTCGCCGCGACGCGCGCGTTGGGAGATGACGGCAGCCTGGAGTTGGCGGACCGCCTCAACGCCGACACCAACGACGATTTCGAGCAGCTGCCCACCTCGTGTGGGGAGGCGGCCGACGTGCTGGAGGCCGAGCGCGAGATGTTCGAAGCCGACGGCGTCTTCCCTGAGAACCTGATCGACGCCCTGCTCGCCGGCTTGCGCGACGCCGACGCCGAGGCCGACGAGGTACCTGGCGGAAAGGGCGACGACGACGAGGCCGCGCGCGAGGAGCTCATCCACCGCCACTGGCACGTCGGCTGAGTTTAACCGCCGTGCGGTCTCCGCAGGGGGATCCGGTCTGGGTCCGCCGTGCCTACGGTGTCGGAACAGTCGTCGGCCGGTACACCTCTCGGAGTGCGTCGAGGGCGCCGGAGTCGAACCACGCGGGGGCGGACCGGGTGAATTCCACGTGATCCAGCCGACCGGCCCCCGCGGGCACCCGGCCGAGCACCGGAACCCCGGCCAGGCGGGGCAGGTCGTCCAGATTGCAGCGCTCGGCGAGGTCGGGGTCGTCCGGCCACGAGCCGATCACGATTCCGGCGCACCGGAGTCCCGCTGAACCGATCGCGCGGACCGTGAGCTCGGTATCGGACAGCGTGCCCAGTCCCGCGCGGGCCACCACGACCACCGGGGCGTCGAGCGACCGGGCGAGATCGAGCACCGTGAGGTCGGCGCCCAGGCGCACGAGTACACCACCGGCGCCCTCGATCAGGTCCAGCCGGCCGGCCGGGGTGGTGGGCTCCTCAGCAGGTGCGGAGGCTTCGGAGGAACCCGTGTCGGTGCCGCCGAGCCACCGCCGGATCGGCCCGAGGAGGTCGTCGAGTGTCGCCTGCGGCACCCCGGCCACTCGAGCGGCGGTCTCGGGGGCCAGCGGATCCGGCAGGCGCCGCACCTCCAGGA
>NZ_JADDKI010000206.1:0-10627 GCF_015356725.1 Dietzia sp. SYD-A1 | reverse complement strand
ACCCCGAACAGGCCCCGGCCGACGCGGGTCGTCCCCCCGAGGCACGGACGCGCGAGGTCACCGCGACCGCGGTGTACGTCAACCTCGCGACCCCCGACGCCGCCGCCCGCGTGGCCGCGATGGACGTGGACGGCGTCGGCCTGCTGCGCGCCGAGTTCCTCATCACGAGCGCACTGGAGGGTGTCCACCCGCGCACACTCATCGCCGAGGGGAGGACGGACGACTACGTGGACCGCATGGCTTCCGGGATCGCCACGATCACCGCGGCCTTCGACCCCCGGCCCGTGATCTACCGCGCGACCGACCTTCGCTCGAACGAGTTCCGTGGCCTGCTCGGCGGGGAGGTCGAGGCCGAGGAGCGCAACCCGATGATCGGCTACCGCGGATGCTTCCGGTACACCAAGGAGCCGGACCTGTTCCGGCTCGAGCTGGATGCGCTGGCCCGTGTGCGCGAGAAGCACCGCAACCTGCACCTGATGATCCCGTTCGTCCGCACGGCGTGGGAGCTCCGCGCCTGCCTGGACATCATCGACGGCCACCCACTGGGGCGCGACCCGGGACTCAAACGGTGGATCATGGCCGAGGTCCCGTCGGTCGTCCACTGGATCCCCGAGTACGCGGCGATGGGCATCGACGGCGTCTCGATCGGGTCCAACGATCTCACCCAGCTGACCCTGGGCGTGGACCGCGACTCCGAGGTGTGCGCGGAGTTGTTCGACTCCATGGACCCGGCGGTACTGGCGTCCATCGACCAGATCATCGACCGCTGCCACGAATCGGGGCTCACCGTCTCCCTGTGCGGCCAGGCGGCGTCAACCGACCCCGCGATGGCCGAGCATCTCGTACGCCGGGGAGTGACGTCGGTGTCGGTGACACCCGACTACGCCGAGATCACCCGGCGGACCGTGGCACGCGCCGAGAAGGCGATCCTGCTCGATGCGGCGCGATCGGCGACACGCCGCTCACCTGCGAAATAAGAGACTCTCCTCACCTTGGACGGATCGCTGACAACGCACTAACATCTGTCTTGTTACCGACGGGTAGGTTCCGGTGAGCACATGGACATCGGCGCCGACCCGCGCGGCCACCTCCATTGCCACGACACCGCACTCCGATCGGAGAAGACCGTAATGGGTCACTACAAGAGCAACGTCCGCGATCTCGAGTTCAACATGTTCGAGGTCCTGCGCATGAACGAGGCACTCGACGCAGGCGAGTTCGGCGATATGGACACCGACACCGCCCGGGGAATCCTCTCCGAGGTCGCGACCCTCACCGAGGGCCCGGTCGCCGAGTCCTTCTCGTCGGCCGACCGCAACCCGCCGGTCTTCGACGCCGAGACCCACTCGGTCTCCCTGCCGGAGGACTTCAAGAAGTCCTTCCGCGCCTGGTACGAGGCGGGTTACTGGTCGATGGGGCTGCCGGAGGACCTCGGTGGCATGCCCGCCCCCCGCGCGTTGGTGTGGGCCACCGGCGAGATGATGCTCGGCGCCAACCCCCCCGCGTTCATGTACGGCGCCGGACCGTCCTTCGCGGCCGTGCTCTACGAGAACGGCACCGAGGAGCAGAAGGAATGGGCCGCCACCTGCGTCGAGCGCGGCTGGGGCGCGACGATGGTGCTCACCGAGCCCGACGCCGGATCCGACGTGGGCGCCGGACGCACCAAGGCCGTCAAGCAGGACGACGGGAGCTGGCACATCGAGGGCGTCAAGCGGTTCATCACCTCCGCGGATTCCGATGATCTGTTCGAGAACATCTTCCACCTCGTCCTGGCCCGCCCCGAGGGCGCCGGACCGGGAACCAAGGGACTGTCGCTGTTCTTCGTCCCCAAGTTCCACTTCGACTTCGAGACAGGTGAACTGGGCGAGCGCAACGGCGTCTTCGTCACCGGCGTCGAGCACAAGATGGGTATCAAGGTCTCCACCACCTGCGAGCTGACCTTTGGCGGACACGGAGTGCCCGCCAAGGGCTGGATCGTCGGCGACGGGGAGCTCAACCTGGGCATCCGTCAGATGTTCGACGTGATCGAGCACGCCCGGATGATGGTGGGCACCAAGGCCATCTCCACCCTGTCGACCGGCTACCTCAACGCACTGGAATTCGCCAAGGAGCGCGTGCAGGGTGGCGACATGGCCGAGATGGCCGACAAGAACGCGCCCCGCGTGACCATCACGCACCACCCGGACGTGCGCCGAGCACTCATCCGCCAGAAGGCGTTCGCCGAGGGCCTGCGCGCGGTGTACATGTACACCGCCGCCCACCAGGATGTCGAGATCGCCCAGCGCGTCTCGGGCGCGGACGGCGAGCTCGCCCACCGCGTCAACGACCTACTACTGCCGATCGTCAAGGGTGTCGGGTCCGAGCGGGCATACGAGCTGCTCACCGAGTCACTGCAGACCTTCGGCGGGTCGGGCTTCCTCCAGGATTACCCGATCGAGCAGTACATCCGCGACGCCAAGATCGACTCCCTGTACGAGGGCACCACCGCGATCCAGGCGCAGGACTTCTTCTTCCGCAAGATCGCCCGCGACCGCGGCACCGCCATCGGGCACGTGTCGGCACAGATCAAGAAGTACATCGAGGCCGAGGGTCCCGCCGAGTTGGCCACCGAGCGCGAGGTGCTGGCGACCGCTCTCGCCGACGTCGAGGCGATGGTCGGCACCTGCTTCGACCACCTCCTCGCCTCCCAGGAGGACCCCAAGCACCTGTACATCATCGGGCTCGCCTCGGTCCGCCTGCTCATGGCGTTCGGTGACCTCATGATGGGGTGGCGTCTGCTCGTCGGCGCCGAGGTGGCGCTGGCTGCGCTGGAGGGCGCGTCGGACGCCGACACCGCCTTCTACAACGGCAAGATCGCCGCCGCCAAGTGGTTCGCGAACAACGAGCTGCCGCTCCTCACCGCCACTCGTGGCATCGTCGCCGGCCTCGGCGGCGAGCTCATGGAGCTGGACGAGGCCGCGTTCTGATCCATCGCTGAGCCGCTCCCCGCGATCCCCGGGGGTGTGCGTCGTGTCGGGTCCCGACACAGCGCACACCCCCGGGGATCCGTGCATTCCGGGCGCCTACCTCGCTGAGGGGCCGGGGCAGGCCGGGGCGCGCGGCGCGGAGGTGCGGTCAGTTGCCGGGCAGGACCGGGATCCGGAACTCCGGTAGACCCGGGATCCGTATCGCGTCGTCCGGCACCGGCGGCGGCGCGACCGGGCCGGGAGGCTCGGCGGTGGGTGACGGGCCCTCGACCCGACACTCGACGCGGACCCGGGGCGCGTACGTCGAGGACACGGTGTCGGTGCTGACCGTCTCCTCGCCCCGCTGGACCACACGGGTGACCCGGGCCGTGTACCCGTCGGCGCCCGGATCCGGTGTGCACCCGGGGCTGGTGACCACGCGGGTCTCGGCGCGGCGGAGGTCGGCCCGGGGGGCGGTCGAGATCCGCACCGTGTACTCGCGGGTCCCCCACAGCCGGACGGTGACCGAGCTGCCACTACCCGAGGCGTCGATCACCAGACCCGTGCCCTGCCCGTTGCGGAAGCCCACGTCCTCGGACGCGGTGGCGTCGCGCCCGGCGGGGAACTGCGCCCCGTCGACACCTCGGCCCGTCCTGACCAGCCCCTGCGCCCCGGACTCGAACGCGGCGTTGAAGAGCGCCGTGGCCACGGCGTCGGCGGACACGTCCCCCGAGACGACACCGGTGACATCGGACATGGAGAAGGTCTCGCCGGAAGGGATGAACTGCCCCGCGAGCGAGGCGATCATCGACTGCGCCCGTCCGCTGGCGCCCACCGCCACGGTGAATTCACCGACGGGCTCGCGGATCCCGGCCCTCTCGGCCTCCTCGGTGGTGACCTCCGGGTCCCGACCCACATAGGCGACGGGCAGCACGCGCGGCCCCTGCATGTCGGTGAGCTGTCCCGGGAGCGCACCGAGGAGCGGACCCCACGAGACGGTGCGCCCCTGGACGGCGGGGACGACGGAGGCGGTCGATCCGCTGAAGGAGAACGTGGCGTCCCGCCCCTCCTGCTCGGTCTCCTCCATCAGCGGCTCCAGGATCCCCTTCGCAGCATCCGCGTCGAACCGGGGCTCCAGCACGGCCCCGTCGCGCACGAAGGTCAGGTACTCGCCGATCCGGTCCCGCGGGAAGAGGACGGGCACGGCGTGCGGGTCGTCGGGGTCGACCATCGTCAGCTCCCGCTCGGCGGGGACCGCCCGGTCCCTTCCCGGGGGCGGCGGCGGGGCCGGCAACCGCGTCGTGACGGTGGTGACGGGCGGCTCCGTCCCGTCCTCACGCATCCGCGAGGCCAGCAACGTCAGGTCACGCCCGGCGGCGGGCTCGGCGACATCGCGGATGAGCGCACGCACCTGGTCCGCCTGCGTCTCGGTGGGGGTGTAGTCGACGACGAGGTCGACCCCGTCGTCGTCGAGCCAGTGGGCGAGCACGGCATCGCGCGAGCTCTCGATCCGCAGGCGCTGGCCGTCCAACGGGATGGCGGAGCGGACCTCGTCCCGGTCGAACCAGATGGCGCCCTCCCGCGGTTCGAAGTCCGCCTGCAGGGCGAGCCTCTCCAGGAAGTCGGTGAGCCGCGCGTCGGGGATCACGCTCGCGATGCCCACCTCGGTGGACCACACCAGGCTGATCAGTCGCGTGACGGGGTTGAGGGGTTGCTCTCCCGCGCGGTCCAGGGTGCCCTGCCAGTCCACGGACAACCCGACCGACTGAGGATCGAGGGTGGTCGACACGACGCCGGCCCGGAGGTCGACCTCCTCGTCGACCCGTGGGCCCAGCTCACGGATGAGGAGCTGCTCGGCGTCGGCCGTGCGCATGCCGCCGACCTGGATCCCGGCCACCTCCGCACCGCGCGGCACCCGGCCGATGCTGTGGACGAGGTCGAAACCGTAGAGCACCGCCAGCCCCATGAACACACCGACTCCGGCGTGGATCCACCTCGACCGCACGCGGTAACGTCGCCGGTCGGCGGCCGCGGGATGCGGGCCGTCTCCCTCGAGCACGACAGGCCGGGCGGGGCCGGCGTCACCGGTGGTGGTGGATTCGTCCACTGGTTCTCACGCCTCCTCACGAGCGGGGACTCTCGACCCGGCGGGGCGCCGACCGGGGATGTCCCACCCGAACCACTGTGGCGTCCACTATGACGGACCGGTACCGATGAGTGCAGCCCCCGCGCCGTACGCGGGGGCTGCACTCAGGAAAACCAGCCGGGTGCCGACCCGGTCGGCGCCGGGGTCAGCGTTCGACGATCGCCGTGACGCCCTGACCGCCGGCGGCGCAGATCGAGATGAGTGCGCGGCCCGAGCCCTTCTCCTCCAGCAGCTTGGCGGTGGCGGCCAGGATGCGGGCTCCGGTGGCGGCGAACGGGTGCCCGGCCGCCAGCGACGAGCCGTTGACGTTGAGCCTGCTGCGATCGATCGACCCGAGCGCCGAGTCCAGGCCCAGGCGCTCGGTGCAGTACTCCTCGGACTCCCAGGCCGCGAGCGTGGCCAGGACCTGCGAGGCGAAGGCCTCGTGGATCTCGTAGTAGTCGAAGTCCTGCAGGGTCAGGCCGTTGCGCTCGAGCAGACGCGGCACGGCGTAGGTGGGGGCCATGAGCAGCCCGTCCGGGGTGCGGCCGTCGTGACCGTGGATGAAGTCGACCGCCGCGGTCTCGGAGTCGACCAGGTAGGCACGGACCGGGAGCTTGTTCTCCTCCGCCCAGGCCTCGCTCGCCAGCAGGACCGCCGAGGCGCCGTCGGTGAGCGGCGTGGAGTTGCCGGCCGTCATGGTGGCCTCGGTGCCGTGGGCCTCGGCGTCGCGCTTGCCGAACACCGGCTTGAGCTTCGCGAGCTTCTCCTCGGACGAGTCGGGACGCATGTTGTCGTCACGCGGCACACCGAGGAACGGGGTGACCAGGTCGTCCTGGAAACCGGAGTCGTAGGAGGCGGCGAGGTTGCGGTGGCTCGCCGCGGCGAGTGCGTCCTGATCCTCGCGGGTCACGCCGAGCTCCCGCGCGGTGATGGCCGCGTGCTCGCCCATCGACAGGCCGGTGCGGGGCTCGGCGTTCTGCGGCTGCTCGGGGACCAGCGACTGCGGACGGATCTCGCCGAGGAGCTTGACCCGGTCCATCGCGCTCTTGGCCGACGCGACCTTGATGAGGATCTTGCGCAGGTCGTCGTTGACGGCCAGCGGGGCGTCGGAGGTGGTGTCGGTGCCGCCCGCGATACCGGCGTCGATGCGACCGACCGCGATCGCGTCAGCCACCTGGATGGCCGAGGCCAGGCCGGTGCCGCACGCCTGCTGTACGTCGTAGGCCGGGCTGGACGAGTCGAGCACCGAACCGATGACCGACTCGCGGGTGAGGTTGAAGTCACGGGCGTGCTTGAGAACGGCCCCCGCGGCGACCATCCCGACACGCTTACCCTGAAGGCTGTAACGGCTCGCGAGGCCGTCGATCGCCGCGGTGAGCATGTCCTGGTTCGAGGCGTCCGCGTACTTGCCGTTCGATCGGGCGAAGGGGATTCGGTTGCCGCCGACGATGGCGACCTTGCGGGGGCTGGTGGTCACGTGTGTCACTCCCGTTTTATCTCGGTATCCGGTGGCCCGTAGCGCGGCCCGACGAGTATTGTTACTCAGCGGTAAGTTACTTGTCGACCCGTACGACCGCACCTCTCCAGGAGATGATCGCCATGGCACAGGGCAACCTCGACCTCTACTCGCAGTTCGTGACCTCGGCCCCCGGGTCGTTCATCGCCGGCAAGGTCGGCCTCCCGCAGCCCGAGCAGCTCCGCCGCTACGAGGCCGGGCAGCCGGCCCTCCACGGTCCGGTCCTCGTCGGGGGCGAGGGCCGCCTCGTCGAACCGGTCCGCGCGATCCTGGAGTCGGATTACGAACTCGCCGGAGCGGACGCCGAGGGCAAGTTCGCTGGCCTGGTCTTCGACGCGACCGCCGTCCGCCGCGCCGAGGACCTCAAGGCACTGTTCGACTTCTTCAACCCCGTCGTCCGCCGCGTCGCCGCCTCCGGCCGCGTCGTCGTTCTGGGGACCCCACCGGAGGAGGCCGGCTCGGTGGAGGAGCGCATCGCCCAGCGCGCGCTCGAGGGCTTCACCCGCTCGCTCGGCAAGGAGATGAAGCGCGGCACCACGGTCCAGCTGGTCTACGTCTCCGCCGACGCCGACACCGGCGCGTCGGGCCTCGAGTCCACGCTGCGCTTCATCCTCTCCGGCAAGTCCGCGTACGTCGACGCCCAGGTGTTCCGCGTGGGCGCCGGCGCGGCGACCGCCCCCGCCTCCTGGGACCGCCCCCTCGAGGGCAAGGTCGCAGTGGTCACCGGCGCGGCCCGGGGCATCGGTGCGGAGATCGCCGCCGTGCTCTCCCGCGACGGGGCGCACGTGATCTGCTGCGACGTCCCGGCCGCCGGCGAGTCGCTCTCCGCCACCGCCAACAAGGTGGGGGGCACGTCGCTCCCCCTCGACGTGACCGCCGCCGACGCCGCCGAGGTCCTGGCCAAGCACGTCCAGGAGCGTCACGAGGGCGTCGTGGACATCCTCGTCCACAACGCCGGTATCACCCGGGACAAGACCCTGGCCGGCATGGACGCCGCACGCTGGGACGCGGTCATGGCCGTCAACCTCATCGCCCCGGAGCGGATCACCGCCGAGCTCGCGGAGAAGGGCGTGCTCACCGAGGGCGGACGCGTCGTGGGTGTCTCCTCCATGGCCGGCATCGCCGGGAACCGCGGTCAGACCAACTACGCCGCCTCCAAGGCGGGTGTGATCGGGTTCGTCAACGGCGCCTCCGCCGAGCTGGCGTCCAAGAAGATCACCGTCAACGCCGTGGCCCCCGGCTTCATCGAGACCCAGATGACCGCCGCCATCCCCTTCGCCACCCGCGAGGCCGGCCGCCGGATGAACTCCATGCAGCAGGGCGGCCTGCCGGTCGACGTGGCCGAGACCATCGCCTACTTCGCCAGCCCCGCCTCGTCCGCGGTCACCGACAACGTGATCCGCGTGTGCGGCCAGTCCCTCCTGGGCGCGTGATCGCGGTGGACAACACGTCGTCAGGTAGCGCGGTTGAGTACACCCGCCTGCCCGCCATCCCCAACCTGCTCGCCCAGTACGCCAAGGCCGCGGTCGGCTCGGCCCCCGTGGTGGGTGGCAGGCGCGACGGGAAGTCGATGCCGGAGAAGGGCGTCGAGGTGGAGGGCGTCCGCGTGGACACGGCCAACCTCGCCGCCTACGCCCGGGTCTGCGACCTGCGGTTCGGTGACGTACTGCCGCTGACCTACCCGTTCACGCTGGCCTTCCCGCTGAGCATGCAGCTCATGTTGGACCCGGCCTACCCCGTGCCGGCCATGGGTTCGGTGCATCTGACCAACGAGATCGAATCCCACCGCCCGCTGCGGGTGGGCGACGCGCTGTCGATCCGCGCACGGGCCGAAAACCTGCGCGAACACCCCGCCGGCTTGCTGATCGACATCGTCACCGAGATCCGCACCGGCGACCACGACGAGCCGGCCTGGGTCCAGAGGTCCGGGCTGCTCTCCAAGCGCAGGACATCCCTCACCCCGCCCAAAGACGCGCCGCGGCCGCCGAAGCCCGAGCCGCCCACGGCCGCGGAGATCGGTGATCCCACCGTGGTCAAGTCGGTCTCCGAGTCACTGATCGCCGAGTACGCGTCGGTGTCCGGGGACCGCAACCCCATCCACGTCTCCAAGGTGGGCGCCAAGGCGTTCGGGTTCCCGAATGTCATCGCGCACGGGATGTGGACGGCGGCGACACTGCTCGGGGTGGTCGAAGGGGCGATCCCCGAACGGGCGCGTTACTCGGTCGAGTTCGGCAAGCCCGTGATCCTGCCGGCGAAACTGGGCATCTACGCCCGGCGCGGTGCCGGTGCCGACGATCCGGCCTGGTCGCTGCGGGTGCGCAACCCGCGCAAGCTCGAAACCGTGCACGCGACGGCCACCATCGAGGAGCTCTGACCGCACGACATCGACCCCGGTCGCCCGCCCCGAACCCGGGCGGGTGACCGGGGTTCGTCGTCGGTCCGGTTCCGCTCCACCGCGAATGGGCATATGTTCTGGGTCACACCGATTCTCGACAGCAGGGAGACCACCGTGCCCTTCTCTCCACCCCCGTCCGCCAACCGATCCCGACTGAGCCCCCGGCCCCGGCTGAGGTCCCGATCCGTGGTCGGCATCGTCGCCGCGGCAGCCCTCACCCTCACCCTGCCCGCCACAGCCGTGGCCCAGTTCGGATCCCTCGGCGGCGGTTCGGTCGACACGGGCTCGGTCCCGCCGGGTGTCCTGTTCCCCCCGGTGGTCGGCGCCGGCGCGGGCGAGGGAGTCGAGGTGGTCGAGGGCCCGGCGGTCCGTGCCACGACGGTGATGGACCGGCTCAACGTCCCGTGGGACGTGGTCCGCACCCCGGACGGCACGATCCTCACCGGGGAGCGCGGCGGCCGCGTGGTGGCCCAGCCCGCGGGCGGTCAGCGGCGGGACGTCGCGATCGACCTGCCCGGTCTGGTCCGGCAGTCCGAGAGCGGCCTGATGGGTATGGCCGTGGACGCCGGATTCGCGCAGAACCGCGAGATCCACGTGTGCTATTCCCAGAACGCGGGCGGGACGCGCGACAACCGCGTCACCACCTTCCGGGCCGCCGACAACTGGTCGGCGCTGACCAGGGTCCGCGATGTCGTGACCGGGATCCCCCTGGGATCGGAGGGCATCCACAGCGGCTGCCGTCTGCAGGTCGCCGCCGACGGGTCGATCTACATCGGCACCGGCGACACGTTCAACGCGACGGGCCCGCAGGACCCCGCCTCGTTCGCCGGCAAGATCCTGCACGTCAACCCGGACGGAACCCCGGCCACCGGCGCCTCCCCGATCCTCACCCTCGGCCACCGCAACGTCCAGGGGCTGGCCATCCAGCCCGGCACCGGCCGCGTCTACTCCGCCGAGCACGGCCCGGACGTCGACGACGAGGTGAACCTCCTCGCCCCCGGCGCCAACTACGGGTGGGATCCGAACGTGAACGGCCAGTACAACCAGAACGTCCCGATGACGGACACCACCCGTCACCCGGACGCGGTCGGGGCGGTCTGGTCCTCGGGCCGTCCGACCCTGGCGAGCGCGGATATCGAGTTCCTGCGGGGCTCCGCGTGGGGCGAGTGGGAAGGCGCGTTGGCCATGGCGAACCTCAAGACCCAGAAGCTGGTCCTGCTGCGCCTGTCGGAGGACGGACGGTCGGTCCGCGACGCCGCGGTCCTGCTGGAGGGTGACTTCGGACGTCTCCGCTCGCTGACGCCCGAGCCCGGCGGCTCACTGTTGGTCACCACCTCCAACGCGAACAACCGGGACCTGGTCTTCCGCGTCAGCCCGGCGTGATCCCCACCGCGCCGGGGCGCTAGAGCTCCAGGACCCGCCGGGCGGCGTCGGCCAACGCGACCGCGTAGCCGGCGCCGTGGCCGGCCGAGTGGGTGGCCAGCGGGTGCATCTGATGCAGCGGCACCCGCTGGCGCCACCCCGGCCCCAGCGGGTGCCGCTCCTGGTAGCCGCCGAGGATCTCGTCCAGGAACGGGGCCCCGAACAGCGCGAGCATGGCCAGGTCGGTCTCGCGGTGTCCGCCGTGGGCGGCCGGGTCGATG